>CANQOD010000030.1 GCA_947625395.1 uncultured Bacilli bacterium | reverse complement strand
GAGAAAAGTGCCATTTTAACAGGAAAACCTGGAGTTGGAAAAACAGCCATTGTAGAAGGCCTGGCATATCGAATTCAAATTGGCAATGTTCCCAATCATTTAAAAGGATATACCATTATTAAAATTAATACCTCTGCCTTATTAGGTGTTGACCCGGATACTGGCGAAAGTAAAGTACAACTTCTATTAGAGGAATTAAAAGAATATCATAATTTGATTTTATTTATTGATGAAATTCATACGTTAATGGGCTCTAAAGGAGAAGCCTTAGATTTTGCCAATATGTTTAAACCAGGACTTGACCGTGGAGATATTAAAGTTATCGGAGCAACAACCACGGAAGAATATGAACGCTATATTTTAAGAGATAAAGCATTTGTTAGACGTTTTCAAAAAGTGGAAGTAGAAGAACCTACTAAAGAACAGACAGTTGGAATCTTAATGGGAACCCTTCCAAAGATTGAAAAAAAGACAGGGGCTAAATTGCTTTATAGTCCTTTTGTCCAAGAGAAAATTATGACTTTTCTTACCGAATTGACTAGCGAATATCGAAGAATTTATGAAATTGGTTCAAGATACCCAGATATTGCTTTGACTTTATTACAACAAGCTTTTTCTTATGCTGTATTTGATAATCGAAATGAAGTCAATATATTCGATATTCAAAAGGCCATTCAGAATACTAAAAATGTCTACCCTGATGTCATCGAAAAAGAACTTGTTCGTTTTGATGAAGTTTTCCATAAAGAACTCTATCCGGAGAATGAAAAAAAAGATGAAGCTGTTTAAAAAAATTCTTTATGGCATTCGCATTATTACCAATATTTTATATTTGGTGTTATTCATTTATATGCTGCCTTATATTTATAATGCCTCTTGGCAAGGAATCCTTTTTTTAGGAACAACTTTTCTTTATATCGGTATGACATTATGGACGCTTTTATCAAAGAAAAAAGTTTATCAAGAAACAATCAGTTACAACTTAATTATGATTTGTGTTTTCTGTTATTTTACTTTAATTACAGTACGCATTCTGATTGACCCTCGTTTAGAAAGCAATTTATATGTTTTAAATATGGAATACTGTCGCAATAACTTCTTCTTATTAAGTCTTATTTTAATTGGCGTGATTTTAAACACAATTTTATTGGCCTTAGCAACAGAAGAAGAAACGAGAAAGATACAAAAAGAAAGATGACGCTTGTGGGTCATCTTATTTTGGTTGATAGACACTTTGAATGGCATTTTTAATGACAGCGATAGAATGCGATAATTTTTCTTCTTCCTTTTTTTCTAATTCCATAAAGATACGATTTTTAATTCCATTTTTCCCAATGATGCAAGGCGTTGAAATATAAACATCATTATCTCTATCGTAATTTGAAACAGGTAAAATGATTTCTTCATCTTTTAAGATTGCATTGGTAATCCGTTGAAGTGCCATCGCAATTCCATAATAAGTAGAGCCTTTTCGTTTGATAATTTCATAAGCAGCGTTTCTCGTTTTCTCTTCTAATTCCTCTTTTTGCTTATCTGTTAAAAAACGATTGATATCTTGTTGGGCAATATTTGCTTTGCTCCAAGCAACAAATTGAGAAGCACCATGCTCTCCTAAGACGTAAGCATGAATACTTTTCGGACTTATTCCTAATTCCTCAGCGATATAGTAAGATAAACGGGCACTATCAAGACTTGTTCCAGTTCCCAATACTTGATTTGGTGGAAGTGTAGAGTAACGATAGGCAAGGTAAGTCATCACATCAAGTGGATTAGAAGCGATTAACAAAATTCCATCGAAATTGGTCTTGTTAATTTTTTCCATGATTTCTTGATAAAAAACGTTATTTGCTTTTAAATCTTTTAAACGGTCATTAGAAGATTGCGGAATGCCTGCTGTAATGACAATAATTTTTGCATCATTACAATCCTCATAATCTCCCACTTTAACAGTAATATTATTTTGAGTGAATTGTAGCGTGTGGCATAAGTCAAGTCTTTCTCCTTCCAGTTTTTCTTTGTCAATATCAATCATCACAATTTCATCGACATTGTTCATTTGATTGACAAGGGCATAAATATAAGTCATTCCTACTTTTCCACAGCCAATGACAACAATTTTATTCATAAATCCTCCTCTTATGGTTCTCTTACTAGTATAGCATCATTCCTTTATTTCATCCTAAATTCTGTCAATCATCTGTCAAGAAAAGAAAAATATGTTTTTTTGTTGACGAATTTTTACATATTAAAAACCGGTTGGCTTTCTTTTTTTACTGCTTCTTATTTCATTCCCAATCAAACTCATATTCACATGTTTGCATGGCTTGTTTTAAAAACTCGATGCCTTTTCGATATCGCTGATAGACTGTTGCATAAGAAAGATTCATCTGTGCTGCGATACTAGAAAAACTCATAAAGAGGAAAAAGCGGAGTTGAAAGATGTGATAAGTCTTTTCATCTAATAAGTTTAAATAACTGATAATGATTTGCTTTTCTTCTTTTTGAATCACAAAATCAAGAGGGTCTAAATAGGAATTGATGTAAGAATGTTTGATTTTTTGATATTGGAGTTCTTCTTTCTTTTTCTCTGTTAATTTTCGTAAAATAAAATAATTTGCATATCCACAAATCCAGGTAGAAAACTTACAAGTTCCACGATATTTCTTAATATCCATTAAAGTTTTATAGATAATTTCTTGTTTCATTTCTTCAATTTCAGCCGGCGCAACGGTTCCTTTTAATTTCTTTTGTAGATAACAGAATAGAAATTGGTCAATGGAAAGATAGAGCGCTTTTCCACTTTCTTCATGGCCATTTAAAAATGCTTGCACCGCCTGATAATCTTGATTTCTTTTTCGACTTTGACTTCTCATAAAATGATTATAACATACATCATACAATTAATCATCATTCCAACCTTTTCCAAGACAAAGCTGTTTTATAAGGTGCAGAGGTAGTTTTAAATAATCCCGAATCGACCAAGCATGATAATGCTGAATTTGTTGAATTCGAAAGCGCATATTAGGATGGTCTTCCAAAAGAAGATAACGACGAATGATTTTTAAGTAATAGGGCTCTTGTGGAAGAAAAACAAGCGTTTTTAACTTTTTTAAAAGAGAGAGCATTGCCTCTTGTGTCACGCCCTCTAAAGTGCAAGCAAGCCTATCACACTTTAATTCTTCTAGTTGATATAAATAGCGTTCAGGCATGACAACATGAAAGAAAAGAAAATAAAAAAGGAACAGAAAAAGCAAAAGAAGAAAAAGGATTTTATAAGTTGGAGCGAAATGCTTGATACAAACGGCAAGAGGAATAAAGGAAAAGAAAATGAGGTAAAGCAAGATAAAAATGCGCTTTTTTCTTTTAGCAAGAGGCATTTTTTCATTCATTGTTAGATGAATGATTTCATGGGCTATCATGGCTTTCATCTCTTCTATTGAAAGAGTAAAACAACCTTTGGTAATGACAATTTGCCTCTGTTCTAAATCGGCATAAGCATTGATAGAAGAGCTTTGCTTCATAAGAAGACGATAAGGATAAGGTTGTATCCATTTTTGAAGTGCTTTTAACTTTGCTTGAGGCAGTTCTTTTTGAGGAATGTTTTTTAAGCGATTACAGTAAGAACGAATTAAAAAAGGATCTCGTTGGTAATATTTTTGATAGAAAAAATCTTTTTCTTTTGCCATTGCTCGTGCATACATGAACCAAATATCTTTTAAAAATAGAATTCCAAAAATCAAATAAGCAATGATTCGCAGGAGAAAAGGAATATCTGTAAGAGAAAAAAGAATAGGGAGCAAAAGTGCATTTCCAATTGGAACTCCAAAAAGATAAAAGAGTTGTCTGAAAAAAGAAGGATAGAGTTCCTTTTGTAACTTTCGGTGATAAGAAAAAACATCAAAGGCAAGATGATAGGCGATATGATAGGGAAGATGAAAGAGGATGAAACACAATAAAAATTCCATAGACTGCTCCTTTATTACGGGGTGAAACTTAAACTGAAATGACTTTTTAATTCTTTCGCATCATGCATGATAAATTGTTGTACACTTCCAATTAAAAGTAATACAGCAATGTTGGTGGTTCGTTCATAATGATTCGTAAAGAATTGATTATAAACTTCTGAAGCATCATAAATATAATATTTAGAGGGAAAGGGAAGTGTTCCATGCATCAGTTGTGAACGAATATCATACATGGTGGTCACTTTCTTTTTTAATCCTGCAAGGGGACCGAAAAGAAGTTCTATTTTTCTTCGTAATTGTTCTAAGACACTAGTTGATTTATCAGCTGTATAAATGGCTTCTAAGCCAATTAAGGCATAAAAGATTTCATCATAACCGTCTGGATTGAGTAGATAGGTGAGGGCATTTAAAGCTCGGTCGATAGGAAGTTCACCCATACCGTTTAAAAAATTTGTTTGTGTTTCTATCCATTGCCAACAATCTTGAATGGGCAAGATTTGAATGATAGAATATCCATATTCAAATTGGTCAAAATAGCTTTCTGAAAAGATGCTGCCTTTTAAGCCATCGATGGAAGAGAGGACTTTCTTTTCTTTTTTTAAGAAGGCTTTTTGAGTGAGGAGAAAACCAGGGTAGGCTAAATTGACTGTGAAAATAAATTCTTGATAACGTTTTAGAAGTGATGCACAAAGAAAATGCAGTTGGACTTCTTCTTGTAAATCTTTTTCTTCAGGAAGAATATCATTTGGATAGTTCTTTTTCATCTGTTCAAGATAAGTATTCCAATCTATTTCAAAAGAAAAGGTTAGGGTTCCATGATGAAGCTGAATGTGCTTCTTTGCTGCTTTTGCTTTTCGATAGGAAATATGTAGTGGAATTGTCATTCCCTCAATCTCCCAACAAAATGGCGTTTTCTGTAATTCGGTTAAACAGTTCTCAAAGATTTCTTTGACTGTGTTTGGAGAAAGATGCTTAGTGCCAAGGATATGTACGTAAGGAGTAAAGATTTTTGTTTCAATCGTCAACTTCATTTGAATACCTCATTTTATTTGAATATCATGATTATACCATAGAAAAAGAGGAGAGAAAACTGCAAGAACAAAATATCATTATAGAAAAAATAAGAAAAAGAACACTGTCAAAGGTGTTCTTCTTTTACATATAATGGGGCGGTATAAGAGGATCGAACTCTTGCATACTGGTGCCACAAACCAGCGTGTTAACCACTTCACCAATACCGCCATGTCTTTCAAAAGACAAACTTATTCTATCAGTAAAATCGTCGTTTGGCAAGTATTTTCTAAAATCATTTCTAAAAAAATCAAGAAAAGGAAGAATTTTAGACAAATACCCATACTGAATTTTATTGGATTCATAAATTAACAGTGAAGGAGGAAATCATGAACGATTACAATAAGATGAATCATGTGATGCCAAACTTTTTTGATTTTCAAGAAATATATCCACAAGCACAAATGCCTAAAACACCTCAAATGAATCAAGTGGAAAAGAAAAAAGAGGAAGTTGGTTCACCGAAAGAAGGCTATACACTTGGAAATTTATTTGTGAATACTTATGTTCCTTATAAGAATTATATGCCACAAAAACTAGTGGCCCAAAATGAACAAGAAGCGCTTTTCTTAAAAATGTCTGAACTTGCTTTTGCAGCACATGAGTTAAATCTATTTTTAGACGTACACCCTGATGACCAAGCAAAATTAAAATTATTCAATCAGTATCGCCAAGAAGCCAATCAAGCAAGAGAAAAGTATGAAAACCAATATGGACCTATTTCTATTCAAGCAAATGTATTGGAAAATAGTCCATTTTTATGGGAACAATTACCATTCCCTTGGGAAGGAGGAAAACGCTAATGTGGAAATATGAAAAAAGATTACAATATCCTATTCATATTAAAAAGAAAGACCTTCGCTTTGCCAAAGTGCTCATCACACAATATGGTGGTTCGAATGGTGAACTTGCTGCTGCCCTTCGTTATTTGAATCAACGATATACAATGCCTGATAATCGGGGGAAAGCTTTATTAACAGATATTGGAACCGAAGAACTGGCGCATATTGAAATGATTTCTACCATGCTATATCAACTGATGAAAGATGCCACTCCACAAGAAATCAAAGCTGCTGGACTGGACCCACACTATGCAGAACACAAAAATGCCCTCTATCCAGCCGATGCGAATGGTGTTCCTTTTACAGTTACTTATTTCGCAACTACGGGAGATCCACTTGCTGACCTTTCAGAAGATATGGCTGCGGAGCAAAAAGCAAGAGCAGTATATGAAAACTTAATTGATTTAGCGACTGACCCGGATGTCATTGGCCCACTTTTATGGTTAAGACAAAGAGAAGTTGTTCATTTCAATCGCTTTAAAGAGCTATATGATGCATATAAGCGAGAAGGAAAATAAACGAAAAGACAAAGAGTTCGAAACTGTTTGTCTTTTTATATTGGGTTGTAGAAAAAGGGAATTTCATTGACAAAAACAATCTTTTATGATAAAATAGAGCTGTTTTTTAGGGGGTTAGCAAGTATGACAGCTTTACAGAATTTGGAGTTTAATCGGCCAAAATTATTAGACGATGCCTATCATTTTCAAGGACAACCACAGAGAATTTATATCAAAAAGACACAATCAAATGATAAAGCACAATACTTTTTACATTTAATCTTGCCGCAAGAAGAAGTACAGACAATCAAGCAAGGCTATCTTTATTTTTATTTTCATGAAGAAACACAAACAAGTAATTTTATTGGGCTTTATATTCATCCGGAATATCGAAATCAAGGACTTTCATCATTGTTAATTTCTAACTGGATTAAGTTTTGTTTGGACCAAGATATTACATTGTTAGGAGTCAATCGAAAACAGAAGAAACCATTTTTATTATATGCCTTAAAGAAATATCAATTTGAAATTGCCAATCCAATGCTTTATCAAACGGATTCAAATACCATTCACATTTGTCAAAAAGAAAAGGATGCTACCAAGTATTTATTGTTTGAATCAGAAAAACAAAAAGAACTATTTCAAAAAGGGAGAACAATTCATAACGATAATTATCACGTATTAGATAGATATGATGAAAATATACCAGTGATTGATCATGTTCTCTTGACGAAGAAATATACGTTACAAGATTCAAATAAAGCTTATCAAAAAGCGATTGGTGTCATTGAAAAACATCGATAAAAGAGAGGCTAGGCTTCTCTTTTTAGGGTAGTCAAAAAAAGAAAGTTTGTTTATAATAAAGCTAGAAAAAAGAAAGAGGGAATCTAGGTGAAAACAGTTCTCATTACAGGGGGTACTAGAGGAATTGGACGGGCGACGGCGAAAGTTTTTAGTGCCCATCATTATCAGCTTGTTCTTGTCTATCATGAAAACGAGGAAGAAGCAAAAAAACTGGAGCAAGCACTTTTAAAAGAAGGAACTCCCGTTCTTTTATTGAAAGGGGATTTGGCCAAAGAAGAGGAAATTACTAGAATCGTCCATGAGGCCTATCAAAAATTTGGCAAGATTGATTGTTTGGTCAATAATGCTGCGATTGCGATGGATACGATTGTTGAAGATAAAACAAAAGACAATTTTTTAAAAACATTAGATGTCAATTTAATTGCACCTTTTCTTTTGAGTAGAGCAGTGGGGAACCGAATGCAACAAGAAGGAAATGGGATTATTATCAATGTAGCTAGTACCAATGGCATTGATACGCCTTATCCGGAAAGTTTGGACTATGATTGCTCTAAAGCAGGTCTTATTTCCTTGACTCATAATTTAGCCCATTATTATGGACCGACAATTCGTGTGAATGCAGTGGCACCAGGTTGGGTTCAAACAGAGATGAATGCTTCTTTAGAAGACAATTTTATTAAGGAAGAAGAAAAGCATATTTTGCTGAAACGTTTTGCCACCCCAAAGGAAATTGCCCAAGTCATTTATTTTTTAGCGAGTGAAGATGCAAGTTATATCAATGATACGGTGATAAGAGTTGATGGAGGGATTAAACGATAATGGATACAATCGAACAAAAGCTCATGAGAGCGGAAGAAAAAATCAAAGATATTTTTCGAGCAATTGAAAAACAAGAACAAAAAAATAGTCAAAAAATCCAACAAGCCTTTCAAGATTATCAATTAGAAGAGGCTGATTTTCATGGGACAACTGGTTATGGGTATAATGACCAAGGACGCGATAAAATTGAAAAGATTTTTGCGCAAGTTTTAGATGGAGAAGATGCCCTTGTTCGTAGCCAATTTATTTCAGGTAGTCATGCTCTTACAGTTGCTTTATTTGCCTATTTGCGACCAGGGGATACGCTTTTATCCATTACAGGAAAGCCTTATGACACCTTAGATGAAGTGATTGGACTCGTTCCTAATGCCTCTTCTTTAGCTTCCTTTGGAGTTCATTATGAGCAAATTGCATTAAAAGAAAACGATTTTGATGATGATAAAATCGAGAGTTACTTAAAAGAAAAACAGCCTAAATTAATTGAAATCCAACGCTCACGTGGCTATGCGAAGAGAGAATCTTTAACAATTGAAAAGTTGAAGAGAGTGATTCCTAAAATAAAAGCCCTCGCTCCAAATACCATTATCATGGTGGACAATTGTTACTGTGAGTTTGTGGAAGACCAAACACCGCTTTCTGTTGGAGCGGATATTATTGTAGGCAGTCTTATCAAAAATTTAGGAGGTGGAATTGCTCCTAATGGGGCTTACATCGCAGGAAAAAAAGAATTAGTAGCTTTGGCTGCTGAACGGTTGACTTTACCAGGAGAAGGAAGAGAAGTGGGGCCTAGTCTTGGCATGAATAAAGAAATTTTAATGGGTTTATATTTTGCTCCTAGTGTTGTTGCTGCTAGTTTAAAGACAGCTGTTTTAACGAGTTACTTACTGGAGCAAGAGGGATATGAAGTGCATCCTAAGTATGATGAAAAACGGGCCGATATTGTAGAAACAATTACCTTTCAAAATCGAGATAAACTCATTGCTTATTGTCAAGCCATTCAAAGCGCTTCTCCTGTTGATAGTTTTGTAAGTCCAATTCCTGCGCCCATGCCAGGTTATCAAGATGAAGTGATTATGGCCAGTGGTAGTTTTACGCAGGGTAGTTCCATTGAGCTTTCTTGTGATGGTCCTTTAAGAGAACCATATATTGCTTATCAGCAAGGAAGCTTAACTTATGCTTATGGTCGTCTTGCTGTTTTGAAAGCATTAGAATCATTAAAATAGTCATACTTTATCAACTTCTTCATATAGTGAAGTAAAAGGGAGGAAGAAGTATGATAAACAAACAGAATTTGTGGTTTTTAACGCTCTTTAGTCTTATTTTGGTATTAAGTGTTTACTATATCACGATGCCAAATGATTTGCTGACTTCAAAGACCAAAACAGAAATTGCGGAAATAGAGCAAAAAGAAACGAAACAACAAGAGGATACCGAAATTACCATAGAAGAAAGTGATAATCTAACGGCACTCCGCGTCAGTCTTGAGGAAACAAGAGATGAAGAAAAAGAAAATTTAAAGAAGACAATGACCAGTGAAACAGCTTCAACAGAAGAAAAAAACAATGCATATGAGCAGTTAAAATATTTAGAAGCTGTTGAAGGGGAAGAGGAAAAGTTAGAAAAGCTCATTCTAGATAATTATAAACTGAACAGCTTTGTCCAAGTGGATACCAATCAAATTAAAGTTGTCGCAGTTTCTAAAAAGCATGATACAGCATTGGCAAATAATATCATGCGTACGATTCAACAAGAATATAAAGAAAAGAAAAATATCACTGTCAAATTTGAAAAATGACAGTTTTTCTTATAGGCAAATCCCCGAACACTCTTGTTCCTTTTTCATAGAATACTACTAGAGAATGTCAACATTAACAGAAAGGGGAAAAGTCTATGCAAAGAGGAATCTTAACACCCCGAGAAAGGGAAGTGTTCTTGCTTCTTGTAAAAAATCAAACAACAAAAGAAATTGCTAGCGCGTTGGGAATTAGTGAAAAAACTGTTCGAAATCATATTTCAAATGCCATGCAAAAGCTTGGTGTTAAAGGACGAGCAAGTGCTGTTGTTGAACTGTTGAAGCTCAAAGAAATTTCACTTTAGTCGTACTAAAAAAGTACGACTTTTCATATGGTGTAATAGGTGAAATTATGTTAAAGAAAAAAGCCCTTCGAAAAATAGTGATTACAACGATGTCCGTCTTTATTATTTTCATGCTTTATTTGATTCCGACAACAAAGGAAGAGAGAGTTTTAAATGCAAATCTAGAACTGGAATACATTACAGGAATTGGCAATCATCATATCTATCTTACCAATGATTATAATTATTTAGTACGTAGTAAAATTTTATTGGATGAAAAAACACAAGAGGG
>CANQOD010000029.1 GCA_947625395.1 uncultured Bacilli bacterium | reverse complement strand
TTCATTCGAAAGGATGAAAAAGATGAGAATGGTTCAGCGCAATACACAGAAAAATATGCAACAAATTGGTATACACCGCCAGGGTTCACATTTGGAGAAGAGGAGTTATCAGGGATATGGGTCGGTAAATTTGAAACTGGATATAGTACCGGTAATGGCACCGGAGTTGGAGTCTCCAGTACAATCGCAGCTCAAAGTAACACAGAAGAACCCAACAAAGTGATTATTAAGCCGAATGTATATAGCTGGCGAAATATTTGTGTATCTATATCAGAAGCAGTTTCTATGAGGATGAAAGAAGCTGGTAATGTCTTTGGCTTTGACCAAAATACGTATGATAGTCATGCAGCAAAGAATACAGAATGGGCTCTCATCAGTTATCTTACGCAAAGTAAGTATGGAAAATATGGAAACAATTTATATAGTGGGGCCAATAAAGAAATTTATATGAATTCATATAATGCTTATATTACTGGCTGTTCATCTGGTCAAGGAACATCAGAAATTTCTTCATCTTGTTCTTATCGATATGATGTGATGATAGATCAAGGTGGTGGTCAAGGCTATGCTGGAGCTGGAGCTAGTACAACCGGAAATATTACTGGTATTTATGATATCAATGGAGGAGCTTGGGAATATACAATGGGTGTATTCAATAAGATGTCTGGAAACACGACTACTGAAAACTCAGGTTATACAGGTCAGTTAACAAATGGAAGTATCCAAGGACGTTCTTGGCCTGACGATAAGTATTTTGACAATTATAATAATGATAATCCTTTAAATGCATGTGAAAATAATTCTTGTAAAGGGCATGCTTTATATGAAATGGCAGGCTGGTATAGTGATTATGCGACTTTAGTTTCTGTTGACCGTCCATGGGCTACTAGAGGAGGACACTATAGTAGCGGTGAAATTGCAGGTGTGTTTTATTATGGTAGTAATTATGGTAGTATAAATATTCGAGCCTCTTTTCGCCAAGTTTTAACGCCAATGTAAAACATGCTGATTCAGAATAAAACTGGGGGGGGGTAGTTTAAAAGATATAATGACATCAGAATGAGGGTGTCATGAGTGAACAAATATAAAAGAGTGATGAAACAAAAAGAAGAAACGAAACATGTCAAGAGAATGATTGTTATCATGAGTGTTTTGCTTCTTTTTGGAATCGCTCTTTTTTTAGGGACGAGTTATGCATTATTCTCAGTATTAGTAGAGGGAAAACAAAGTATCTCCATGACTACAAAAACTTTGGAAGTAAAACTGCACGATGGAGAGTATATCCGAGAAGATGCAAGAGGGACGATGACTGATAAACAAGGAAAAAAGACAGACCCCTATCGATTTACCATTACGAATACAGGAACAATGGAAGCTTATTATAAGTTATATTTAATAGAAGAGGGACCTATAGGAGAAAAAGAAATGGTGAATACATACTATTTAAAGTATGAACTGAAAGGTGATGATGGAAGTCAACAAGAGGGAAGAATAGGAGAATTAAAACAGTTTTATTATAGTAAAGAAATTCAACCAGGTGAAGAAAATAAGGTGACCTATGAATTAAGAATCTGGTTAGATAAAGATACACCAAACAGTGAACAAGAAAAGAGTTATCAAAGTAAAGTCGCCGTTGATGCAAATCAACTAAACTATCCCAATCCACCTGTGCTTGCCGATAACATGATACCGGTTGTCTATGATGCGAATGAAAAAAGATGGGAAAAAGCCGATGTTACAAGTGAGTGGTATAACTATAATAATCAAGAATGGGCAAATGCAGTGACGGTGACATCTGGAACAAGAACAACCTACCAACAAGCAAGTTCAGGAACAGAAGTAAAGATGGAAGGTATCTTACAGATGTGGGTGTGGATACCGCGATATAGTTATACGATAAAATCAGAAGATGGAGAACATTACTATGGAAAGAAAGAGGAAGGACGAAGTGATAATCCAAGTCGAGCCTTACCAGGAGAAATTGATATCAAATTTTTAGATGTTTCTGAGAAAGATGAGAATGGTTCTGCCCAGTATACAGGAAAGAATCCAAAGAATTGGTACACACCACCTGGATTCACGTTTGGAGAAGAGGAACTCTCAGGAATATGGGTCGGTAAATTTGAAACAGGCTACAGTAGTGGAGAGGGAACTGGCGTTGGTGCAGCAAGTACAGCTTTAGCATTAACTGATACAGAGGAACCTAACAAAGCGATTATCAAACCAAATGTGTACAGTTGGAGAAATATTCGAGTATCAACGTTAGACTTAGTTTCAAGACGAATGACAGAAAGTGGCAATGTGTTTGGCTTTGGCCAAAGTACATATGATAGCCATGCGATGAAGAATAGTGAGTGGGCACTTATCAGTTATCTCACGCAAAGCAAGTATGGGAAATATGGAAACAGTTTATACAGCGGAGAAAATAAAGAAGTTTATATGAATACTTATAGTGGATTTATGACGGGCTGTTCTAGTGGTTTATCAAGCGCTGCAACTACTTCAACTTGTGGAAATGCTTATGATGTGATGATTGACCAAGGTGGAGGTCAAGGCTATGCTGGAGCAGGAGCCTCAAGTACCGGCAATATCACTGGAATATATGATCTGAATGGAGGAGCCTGGGAATATACGATGGGAGTTCTTAATAAGATGTCTGGGAATACAGAAGACAGAAATTCTGGCTATACAGGCCAGCTCACAAACGGAAGTATACAAGGCCGAAGTTGGCCTGCTGATAAATATTATGACCTTTATACAAGTAATGATCCAAAAACAGCCTGTGGAGACAATCCATGTAAAGGACATGCTTTAAATGAAACAGCAGGTTGGTACGGTAATAATACGAACATGGTGAATGTGACTAGCTCATGGTCGGTTCGTGGTGGTGGTCATAACTTTGTTGCAGTTACCGGTGTTTTTTATTATGACGGTTACTATGGGAGTGTGAACGACTACGGTTCTTTCCGCCAAGTTCTTGTACCTGTTGGAAATGCTTAAACTTAAAATAATAAAGAAAAAATACACTACAGATTGTCTACTTTAAGGTTACCACTACATTGGTTGAAAAACGGATATGCCGAAATAGAATAAATCGGGGGGGGTAGTTTAAAAAGATATAATGACATCAGAATGAAGGTGTCATGAATGAAAGAGTGGGTCGAGGGACATAAGAAGTCCTTAATTATTGCTGGAATGATTGTACTTATATTCATTGGAGTTAGCTATGCATGGCTGAAACTAACAGTGGTAGGGAAAGAAGAAGTGAGTCTTGAAGGAAATAACTTAGATGTTATCTTGGTAGAAACCAATGGAGATTTAAAGATAGAAAATGCCATTCCAATTTTGGATGAAGAAGGCAAAATGGGAACAACTTTCCAATTTTATATCCAAAATAATAGTTTAGTGGATGTGGATTATGATTTGCTGTTGATTGATAATAAAGAAAAACAAAAAGAATGTGAAGGATGTGAATATATTCCATACAATGATATTCGATATGAATTAAAAAGAGTGAACTTAAATAAGACAGAGAGCTTAACGGAAGATAGAGTGATTGATAGTGGCAACTTAAAAAGAGGAGAGAAGAATCGAATTTATTATGAACTTAAAATCTGGTTAGACATCAATGCCGGAAACGAAGCCCAAGGAAAGAAGTTTTATGGAAAAGTCGCCATTAATGCAACGCAAGTGAATCGTCCGAATGTGCCAGTGCTTGCGGACAATATGATACCGGTAGTATATGATACTACTGATAAGAGATGGGAGAAAGCCGATATCACAAGTGAATGGTATAACTATAATAATCAAGAATGGGCGAATGCAGTCACCGTAACCGCAGCAAGTCGAAGTGGATATCAACAAGCGAAAGCAGGAGTAGAAGTTAAAATGGCAGATATCTTACAGATGTGGGTCTGGCTCCCTCGATATAGCTATACCATTAAGAGTGAAGATGGAGAACATTATTATGGAAAAAAAGAAGATGGAAGATTAGAAGACCCGAGTCAATTATTACCAGGAGAAATTGATATTAAATTCATTCGAGAAGATGAAAAAGATGAAGATGGCTCTGCACAATATACAGGAAAATATGCTACAAATTGGTATACGCCACCTGGTTTCACCTTTGATGGAACAGAACTTTCTGGGATATGGGTCGGTAAATTTGAAACAGGATACAGTAGTGGAGAAGGAACAGGAAAAGGCGTCGATAACGAAGGTGCAGCACGTAAAGATGCGGAAGAACCCAATCGAGCAATTATCAAACCAAATGTAATAAGTTGGAGAGTGATTCGACCTTCTACAATGGACTTGATTTCCAGAAAAATGGTAAGTTCTGGCAATGTATTTGGATTTGATCAGAGTACGTATGATAGTCATGCGATAAAAAATACAGAGTGGGCCCTAATTTCTTATCTCACTCAAAGTCGATATGGAAAATATGGGAACAGTTTATATACTGGATCCAATAAAGAAGTTTATATCAATAATAATTCAAATTATATTACTGGCTGTTCTTCCGGATTGCCAAATGGTACGAGTTCTTCTTTATGTGATCATTCCTATGAAGTAATGATTGATCAAGGTGGAGGTCAAGGTTATGCTGGAGCCGGAGCGAGTACAACTGGAAACATCACTGGAATTTATGATATGAATGGTGGTTCTTGGGAGTTCGTAATGGGTGTCTTTAACAAAATGTCTGGAAGTACACAAGAATGGAATTCAAGGTATAATGGTTTATTGTCAGACGGGAGCCAATTTATGAATGGACGAAGTTGGCCCGCAGAAAAATACTATGATAATTATATAAGTGATGATCCACAAACTGTCTGTAATGATCGCTCTTGTAAAGGCCATGCCTTAGATGAATTTTTAGGATGGTATAGTGACAATTACAGTGCAACGTCTTATAAGGATTATCCATGGTTTAGTCGTGGTGGTAAACAGGATGATGCAAAAATCGCCGGTATTTTTTACCATGCACATGGAACTGGTGATCCAGGAGCTGCTGGTTCATTTCGTGAAGCTTTAGTTCCCATTCAATAATAAAAAGGAATATTATTAGTTTTACATCGTAAGAATTTATCTCTCCTTTTTCCTGTTTCTAAATTATACTAGTCAAAGAGGCAATTTTATGGTATTATTGTTAACGAACACGACGACTTATAAGAGATGAAATAAGGAGGAATTTAAAATGAGTGGACATTCAAAATGGGCGACAATTCATCGTAAAAAAGGAGTGCTTGACCAAGCAAGAGGAAAAGTATTTCAAAAACTTGCGAAAGAGCTTTATGTTGCTGCAAAATTAGGAACACCAGATCCTGATAGCAATGCGGCTTTACGATTAGTGGTAGAAAAAGCCAAAGCTGCAAATATGCCAAAAGACAACATTCAAAAAGCAATTGATAAAGCAAAAGGTGCTACAGAAGGAGAAAACTTTGAATCTGTTCGTTACGAAGGATATGGTCCGAGTGGTGTTGCGATTATGGTTGACTGTTTAACAGATAATCGAAATCGAACAGCATCCCAAGTCAGAAGTGCCTTTACAAAGCGTGGAGGAAATTTAGGTACAGATGGAAGTGTATCCTATTTATTTAAAAGAACAGGAATTATTGAAATTCCAGTAGAATATAATGAAGATGAAGTTCTATTGACGAGTCTTGATGCAGGGGCTTTAGATGTTTCTAAAAATGAAGAAACTTACGAGATTACAATGCCTGCTGAAAATTTAGTTTCTGTCAAGGAAGCCCTTGAAAGTATTGGTGTCAAAGAGTTTTTAACCTGTGAAGTGACTTATCTTGCCACAAATACCATTGAAGCAGATGAAGAAACAAGAGAAAAAGTTGAGGGACTTCTTGATACACTAGAAGAGTTGGATGATGTCAATGAAATTTATCATAATTTAAAAGTCTAAATGAAAGGAGAGGGTTCGGTTGTCAATAAAAAATTATCAAATGAATGTGCCACAATTTTATTCGTATAGTGACATTAAATGTGCCATTTCTAAAAAAGAAGTGAAACCACATCAAGGAGATCATTTTGTAGCAAATGTCAAAAAATATGTAAAAAGAAATTCATCAGCAGTGAAAGAAGTCCTTTAAAAAATGGCTTCTTTTGCTTTTTAAAAGAAAAAATTGCAATCCAAAAACGTTTCCTGAAAAAAATTGATAAAAAATAATGACGACTAATTAGAAGCGTGTGTTACAATAGAGATATGAAGACAAAAGAAGTAGAAATAGACAATTATCAATATGAAAGTGCTTTAAGAAAACAAGGTATCACGATGATTGCTGGAGTAGATGAAGTTGGACGAGGTCCTTTAATTGGATCTGTTGTCACAGCTTGTGTTGTACTTCCAGAACATTTTCATTTACCAGGACTCACTGATTCCAAAAAACTCTCTGAAAAGAAAAGAGAAGAACTTTATCCTTTAATACAGGAACAAGCTTTAGGAATTGGAATTGGCATGTGTAGTGCTAAAGAAATTGATACATATAATATTTATGAAGCAACGAAGATTGCTATGAAACGGGCCATTGACGCATGTCCTTGTAAGATAGAACATATTTTAATTGATGCAATGCCTTTAGAGTTAGAAATTCCAACAACTTCGATTATTAAGGGCGATTTAAAAAGCATTACGATATCAGCTGCTTCCGTGATTGCAAAAGTGACAAGGGATAGAATGTTGATTGAATTAGACCAGCAATATCCGATGTACGATTTTAAACATAATAAAGGATATCCTACGAAGAAGCACTTGGAAGCTTTACAACAATATGGTGTACTTCCAGAACATCGCAGAAGTTATCAACCTGTTCTTGATACTTTAAATACGAAAGGAGAATTTCAATGAGATTTTTATGTTTAGGACATGCTGCTTATGATATTACATTTCAAACAGACCATTATCCAGAAGAAAACACCAAAACACGACTGACATCGACGGCGAGTTGTGGGGGAGGACCTGCTTCTAATGCTGCTTATTTATTAGGAAAATGGGGTTGTGATGTTTCTTTTTCTGGATTAGTTGGCAATGATTATTATGGAAAGAAAATAGAAGAAGAATTTCAACAGATAGGCGTAGATACTACTTTTTTAGAAAAAGCCGATTTGTCTAATACCATGATTGGCTTTATTATTGCCAATACGAAGAATGGTTCTCGAACCATTTTATCTGCCAAAGATAAAGATCCATTAACGCTTTCAAAAAAACCAACCGGTCGATATGATGTCATTTTATTAGATGGGGAAGAAAAAGACGTTGCCGAAGCAGTTTTAAAAGAAAATCCGGAAGCCATTAAGATTATTGATGCCGGAAGCTATCGAGAAAGTACAGTTTCTCTTTGTCCACTTGTTGATTATGTTGTTTGTTCTCATGATTTTGCTGAAAACTATACACAAAGCAAGATGGACTATCAAAAACTAGAAACCATCCTTCCAATTTATGAAAAATTGAAAGCGGATTTTAAAAATCGAATTATTATTACTTTAGAAGCAAAAGGGGCTTTTACAGAAATTGATGGGACTTATAAAATCATCCCTAGTATTTCTGTTCCGTGTGTGGATTCGACTGGAGCAGGAGATATTTTCCATGGTGCCTTTACTTATTTTTTAGCACACGGTTATCCACTTGAAAAGACGATTCGGTTAGCGAATATTGCTGGTGCTTTATCAGTTCAAAAGTTGGGTGGCCGGTTTTCCATGCCAGAACTTCAAGAAGTCATAGAAAGGGACAGGGAAGAAAATGTTTCTTAGCACGACACCAACTCTTGACTTGCATGGGTATGACCGAGAAAGTGCTCGTATTGCTATCAAAGATTTTATTACAGATATGTGTACTTTAAAAGAAAAAGAGTGTATAATTATTCATGGGATTGGAAAAGGAATTTTAAAAGAAGAAGTCCAAAAATATTTACGAAAGGATACAAGAGTGGCCTCTTTTGAACTTTCTTTTATGAATCCTGGTTGTACAATGATTAAATTAAAGGAAAAATGTTGACAAATCACTAAAAAAGAGCTATAATACAAGCCAATTAAGGGGGAATTCGAGATGTATACGGAAGAATATGAAAGAAGAACATTTCCAATACGTGACTTTTTACTAAAAGTCATTTTAATCGTTTTAATTATTTTCTTAGTCATTTGGTTACTACCAAAATTTTTAAAACCAACAACAGGTACAGTCGTTGATTTATCACCACTTACGAAGAGAATTTTTGCTGATAACTTAAAAATCATGCAAGATGCAGCAACCTCTTATTACACGACAGAACGTTTACCAAAAGAAATTGGTAATAGTGATAAGATGACTTTACGTGATATGATTGGTAAGAAATTACTTGTTCCATTTGTTGATCAATATGGTAAAGCATGTGATGTGGATAAGAGTTATGTTGAAATTACTAAAATGGATAATGAGTACTTACTAAAAGTTCGTCTTAAATGTAGTAAGGAAGACGATTATATCCTTGTCCATATGGGATGCTATAACTATTGTGATAGTGATATCTGTCAGAAGAAGGATACAACTGTTGTAAAAGATGCTTATATTCCATCTACTAGTGGTGGCAGTCATAGTGGTGGAACTATTGAAGATCCAGATGTTCCAGTTGATCCAGAGAAAAAGCCAGACGACCCAGAAAAGAAACCAGATAATCCAGACAATCCACCTGCGGCAGAAAAACTTGAATATGAGTATAAGAAAACGACAGGAGCGAAGATGTCTGAATGGACAAAATGGTCTAGTTGGGCTAAAAATACCAATGGCTATAGTACTCTTGATTGTAATGATAAGGATCCAACTTGTGTAAAGAAAATCCAACTATATGAAAGAAAAGAACAAATTGGTACTTATAAAGAAGCTTATACTACTTCTCGTCAAGAGATAAAACAGTATGGTAGTTATCAAGAGAAAGCTTGTGCAAGTTACGAATATATTAGAATTAATGAAACAACTTATATCACAAGCAATACTTACGGAGTTTTTACAAGTCTTACATCTTCATCAGGTAGTGTAGGTTCATGGGTTTATGTTGGTGATTATACAGGATTTACTCCACCATCAGATACTGCAACGAAACACTATGTCAGATCTGGATATAATTTTGCTTGTGAAGGATGTAGTAGTACACCAAGATATACATATAAAATCTATGAATATCGTGGTGGCTTAACAAATGTTACAACAGGAAGTACAACGACAGAAAGATTACTAAGTTCTAACACCGTAAAAAATACAAATACATCTATTAATGTTCAATGTGCCAATATGGTTACAAAAACAATTCCAGTTTATCGTACTTTAACAGTTTATGAAAAAGCCTATAAGGATGCACCATACTATGGAACTGTTGTTTACTATAGTCAAAAAACAAGAAAAGTAATTGAAAATGGTAAAACAGTGACAAAATGGAGTGACTCAAAGAACGATCAAACATTAATTCAACAAGGTTATTATTATACAGGAAATAGTAGAAAGAAATAAAATAGGAGGGATAAAAGATGAGTGATTTTGATATCAATGCGATTGAAAAAATTATTACTTATTATGATGGAACAGGAAAATGGTCTTGTAAGTTTATTTTCAATACTTTAAATGAAGATGGACGTGTGAAAGAAGTTGTTTTACCTGAAAAAGAAGCTTATCCATATTTAAAGAAATATTTGGAAGAAGTAAAACATTATACACCTGTTGCATTAGAAGATGGAACAATCGATAATGATCCAACCTTTGCTCTAAATAAAAATCTTGATCAAATGGTTGAAGAAACACATAATGCGAAAGTAGCTATTCATGCTAAGTTAAAAAAGGAAAAAGAACCTCGTAAGCAAGTGAACAATCTTAAAAGTTTTAAAAGCAGATTGTTAGCACTTGGTTTAGGTTTTGCTCTTGGTGCTACTGCCATTGCTGGTGGAACCTTTGCTTGGTTACATGGAAAAAATAAAGATAAGCAAATTGAAAACAATGAAATTGATAATAATGATGATGACGTTATTACAGTAGATGCCAATACATTTTGGGATACAATCGTTGCCAAAGCATCCAGTGTCCAACAACAATTTTTATCTGCAGCTGTAAAAACACTCAGTATTTTTAATCAACAATTTGCTCATAATCACTATGAACAAAATGTTGTTTTCCCAGATGGACATATTGAAGAAATTGTTCAATTTGGAATTAGTCCTGAAGAATTTGCCTCTGCTTACATTTTAGGCGCTAATTTTACTCCAGAAGAATATATGGCTTTTATGAATGACTCTAATATTAGTCTTTTAGAGTATCCAAAACATTGGAAGCAATGGGAAACGCAAATGACGCATGCTTATATTGTTAAGGATAGTCAAGAAGACGTAGGTATTTTAAATTATGTTACTGATGAAGCAGGTATCAATTA
>CANQOD010000028.1 GCA_947625395.1 uncultured Bacilli bacterium | reverse complement strand
TTTATCCATTCTTTCATTCATGACACCCTCATTCTGATGTCATTATATCTTTTAAACTACCCCCCCCAGTTTTATTCTATTTCGGCATACGTGTTTTTGAAAAAACTAAAATTGCAGTTTTAAAAACAGATTCATTTTTTAAATATTATCTGACATGAGCATGATTAAGGCTCTTATCTTCTATGGACCACTTCAAATTCAATCTCATTATCATCTTTCAATACTTTTCTCATTCCCAAAATTCCTAATGTTTTTTAGCAAAAATTGTGTTATAATGACGACGAGGTGACGAACAATGGTTTCTCCAGGAAAACGGTCTATCTATCAAGAGAAAAAAAGACAAGAACAAAAAGAAAAAAGGCATTCTTCTAAAGAAAAAATCAAAAGAAAGAAAAGAAGATTAAAATCATGGGTCTTTCTTCTATTGACTGCTTTTTTCCTTACTATTCTTTGTTTCTCTGGTTATCAACTTTTTAAATGGCATCAAGACAATCAAAAAATTAAACATTTAAACGAGGACATTCAAGAAGAAGTCGTTACAAAAACAATTAATGAACAAGGTGAACTGATTAATCCTCCGCAAGAAGAGGAAGAAAGTGACTATTGGTATTATGTTGGACTCCCATTCTATGAAGTTGATTTTTCTACTTTAATGCAAAAAAATAGTGATACAATTGCTTTTATTCATATGAAAAATACCAATATCAATTACCCTGTTGTCCAAACAAGTGACAATGATTACTATTTACATCATGCATTTGACGGAAGCTATAATAGTGCTGGATGGGTCTTTATGGACTATCGAAATGATATCAATAACTTAAGTGATAATACGGTTATCTATGGACACGGTCGGTTGGATAAAACTGTCTTTGGTTCGTTGCGAAATACTTTGACAAGTAGTTGGCAAAGTGACCGTGATAACTATACGATTTGGTTGTCCACTCCAAATGAAAATATGCTTTATCAAATCTTTTCTATCTATAAAATACCAAGTGAAAGCTACTATATTAAAACAACATTTTCTTCTTCTGATTCAAAACAAGAATGGTTGAATACAATGAAAGGAAGAAATGTTGCCCCCATCGATACGAGCGTTACAACAGATGATAAAATTCTAACCCTTTCTACCTGTTCTACAACAGAGGGAGAAAGAATCGTCCTTCATGCAAAACTCATTAAAAGACAAACAAGATAAAAGAGCAAGCTTTTTAAAACCTGCTCTTTTTATATTTCCGTAACTTTAATTCGTCCATGATAATGGGCAGAACTATTCACAACAAAATTACTATTGACAGCCCAAATACGAATGGTATAGTTTTCTTCTTGATTGGCATCCAAACTATCTGCTCTTAAAATATGATCTTGATATTCACTTAGCAAAACAGCATCTGCGACTTGATGATCTTTTCGAACACTTAATTTTAAAAGTTCTTTAGGAATTAAGTTATCCTGACAACCACATCGTTCTTGTTCTTCCAAGTCATCCACCAGTTCTATTTTATAGGAAACTTGATGATTCCTTTGATTTTTAACGGTAAAAGTATAAGCTTGTGAAGAAAGTCCTATCGAATCTGAAACGGGATGAAATTTTAAAAGTGTAATCGAATCTTTCGTTGCTTCATGAAAGGTCACTTCCAAATTAGGAGAATTTACTTTCGCATCTCTAGCATCTTTAAACGTATCATAAATAAAATAAGTCGCTACAAGTGCAAAACAAAGTAAAAAGGCAATCACAATAGCACTTTTGATTCGTTGTTGTTGCAGTTGTTTTTTATATAACATATGGATACACCTCTTGTTTTCATTGTAGACTAAATTCAGTATTTAGGCAATTAAAACAAGTAAATTACACTTTTTTTGACAGATTCTTTCTTTTTTTAAATTTATTAAAAGATTCTTGTAACAGTTTGATGTCTACATCATGCTTTATCACTAAATTGTTAATATATTTTTGTTCAATTAATTCTTTAGAAATATATTTACGTATCATTACAAAAGCATCCATGATAGCAATACTAACTTGGGTTGCAACATCAGATTTCAAAATAGTAGCAAGCATCGCTACACCTTGTTCCGTAAATACACGGGGATTTTTATATTTACCTCCACGTGTTTCAATATATTTATTTTTTTGGTCGAAAATTTCGACCAAAAAAAATTCACTTTCTTCATCCGTTAATTTGAAACTAAATCTTTCTGGGAACTTTTGAGGATTATTTCTAACGGCTTCATTAATTCTTTTGGTTTCAACTTGATATAGTAAAGCTAAATCGGAGTCAAGCATCACTTGTGTTCCTCTTACTTCATAAATCATGTTTTCTATTTTTGATTCTTCCAATAATTTAATATCATTCATTTATAATTTTCCCCTTACTTCGTTTATAACTAAAATATATCAAACGTTTGTTTTTTTGTGTCAATTATTTTTAGAAATATTTAAAATCACTCCAATACTAACCATGCTTACCAGTAAAGAGGAACCACCATAGCTAAGAAAAGGAAGCGTCACACCTGTTACTGGGATTAATCCTACTACAACCATTAAATTCAAAAGAGCTTGAAAAATGAGTTGGAATACAAAACCAAAAGCTAAATACTTGCTAAAAGTATTATTGGCATGTAGTGCAATATGAATCCCACGATACAAAATAAAAGCAAATAATCCACAGACGATAATCACGCCTAAAAAGCCAAACTCTTCACTAATAATAGAAAAAATAAAATCTGTTTGTGGTTCTGGCAAATAAAAGTGTTTTTGTCGGGAATTCAAAAACCCCATTCCAAAAAGACCGCCCGGACCAATGGCATACAAAGACTGAATCATTTGAAACCCAGTTCCTAGAGGATCTTTCCAAGGATTTAAAAAAGAAGTAATTCTATCCATCCGATAAGGAGCAATTAAAATCAGAACAATCACTCCTAAAACCCCTATCAAGCCTGCCCCATAAAAAAATTTCATCTTCACACCAGCCACAAATAAAAGCGCTACGATACTCATCATCAGAACAACGCCCGTTCCAAGATCTGGTTGCAACATGATTAATCCAAAAAAGAAGATGGCAATTCCAAGAATAGGAAAAACACCTTTTCGATAGCTTTTTAAAAATTGATTACTAAGGCTTAAATATTTGCTAGTAAAAATAATCAATCCTAATTTGGCAAATTCACTTGGCTGAATTCCAAAAGAACCAATGCCAAACCAACTACGACTTCCATTACGAACACTTCCAATTCCAGGAATTAAAACAAGCACAAGCAAAAGAAAACAAAGGAATAAAATGACGTTGGCTTTTTGATATAAAAGCTGATAATCCATCTTCATCATAATACGCAATAAGAAAAAACCAACAAGAAGAAACAAGGCTTGTTGTTTAACATAGTGAAAGGCATCATGAAACTTATACTCTGACCAAACACTTGAAGCAGAATAAATCATCACAAGTCCAAATAAGGTTAAACAAATGACAGCGATTAATAAAGGAATATCTATTCTTTTTTTCATGTCCTCACCTAATTTATTGTATAAAAAAAGAAAGGATTTTATTCCCTCCTCGTAAAAGAATGTCTTGTTTATAGCCATACACCAAATAAGATGCCTGCCATAGCCAATATCAGTCCAAAAACCCAAAAGAGTTTCACAATATCTCGTTCTTTCCAGCCTAGTTTTTCAAAGTGATGATGAATCGGCGTCATTAAAAACAATTTATGATGGAAAACTTTGATCCAAAAAACTTGTAGAATCACAGAAAGTGTTTCAATAACAAAGACACCTGCTACAACAACCAAGGTCAGTTCTCTATGCGTTAAAATTGCAATACTTGCCATCACGCCTCCTAATGCAAGACTTCCTGTATCTCCCATAAAGACGCGAGCTGGATACGTATTAAAAACCAAAAAGCCTATTAATGAACCAGCAAGAATCAATGAAAAAACACCTAAATCTTCAAATCCAACCATAAATGAAATTAAACTGAAAGCTACAAAGGCAATTGCGGAAAGTCCTCCTGCCAAGCCATCAAGTCCATCGGTTAGATTGACCGCATTCGAGGCTCCAACTAACAGGAAGAGAATGAAAATTCCATAAAGCCAACCCATTTCCAAATCAATATGAAGCGTTCCAACCACCCACGATGTTTGACCACCATTTCGCATGTAGATATAAAAGAAAACAGTTGAAACAACAATCTGAAAAAAGAGTTTCTGATAAGTCGTAAGTCCTTCATTATCATGTCGCTTAAGAGATAAAAAATCATCTAAAAATCCTATTCCAGCAAAGCTTACAAAGACAAGTAAAACAATTAAGATATTATCTGTATATGGAATCTTTTGTGTCAAAAGCAAGAAGAGTGTCACCAAGACAGTTGGAAGAATAAATATCAAACCACCCATCGTTGGTGTTCCCTCTTTTTTACGATGATTTTCTCCTACAAAAATACTAATCCGTTGCCGAACTTTCATTTTTTTGAGCAAAGGAACTAAAAAAAGTCCCAAAACGGATGATGATAAAAAGCCAATCATCACCGCAAACACTGCTTTTGTAAGTAATAACATACGGTTTCCCCATTTCTTGTTTTAGTATATCATAAAGTAATTTTAGAAGCACTGCATTTCGTTTTATTGACACAACTTGACAATTAATCACCCAGCAATAATTTGACGGTTGCCCCTTCTTCTATGCGCTCATCTCCTTCCGGTGATTGACTTAGAATTGTATTACCACTTCCGGCATACTCGACGTGGAACTTTTCCAAAAGCTTAGTTGCCTCCTCCTTGCTTTTTCCAATTACATTTGGCACTTGATAATACACTTTATCACTCCATATGTAATCTTTTTCAATTCCACCCTCTTGTTTTTCAATATGAAGAGCTTCAATAATGTCTAGTAGAATACGTCTTGCGACTGGTGTGGTCGTATAGCTAGATAAAAGGGCTGTTTTTTTCGGATTGTCAATCGCAATATACAAAACTGCCTGTGGATCATTGGAGGGAACAATCCCTACAAAAGACATAATGTAATTGTTCACTAAATAAGCACCATTTTCTACTTTTTGTGCAGTTCCTGTTTTCCCACCAATACGATAGCCATCAATATATGCCGCTTTTCCTCCACCTAATGCAACAACGCTTTCAAGGGCCATGCGCATCGTTTTAGATGTTTCTTCACTAATTGTTTTTCGAATGACCTTTTTCTTATTTTGGAAAAGCACATTGCCTGTTTCGGGTTCTTCAATCGCCTTGACGACATAAGGCCTTAATAGTTCTCCTCCATTTAAGACTGCTGAGATGGCTCGAACTTGTTGAATTGGTGTCACAGAAATCCCTTGTCCAAAAGCAGTTGTAGCTAGTTCAACATTTCCAACTTTTTCAAGAGGAAAAAGAATTCCTGTGCCCTCGCCATTCAAGTCAATCCCAGTCTTTTCTCCAAAGCCAAATAAATCCAAATAAGCAAAGAGTTTTTCTTTTCCTAAAAGTTGCCCCATCTTTACAAAGCCTGGGTTCCTTATCAAACAGCAAGAGAGACTTTAAAAGAGAAAAAAATAAGAAGGTTCCTTATCATGCAAATCCACAAGCACTTCTTTGGGCTCTTTTTGAAACTGAAAAAAGATTTGCAAATGAAGCCGTTTTCTATCTTCTTCCATTTTGCGTATAAGGACTTGGCGAACAAATAAATGAAAATAGGTTCCAATATGCTTTTCAATAGTCAACGCATCTTTGAGGTAATTTTGAATGGCTATCAAGTTTGAATGAAAGGAAGAAGAGCTTGCTTGAGAGGAATAAGTTTTTTGAAGATGTTCTATCTCACTTGTCAACTGTTGTTTTTTCTCGATAAAATCAGCATCTTCAATCATCCCTCGGACATAGGCATCTAAAAGTCTTGCTTGAGCCTTTTTTTTATTACACATCTTTTCTAGATAAGTTGTTTTTGTCACCTGTGTTTTCACTTCTTGATAAAGATGTTGATAATCTTGCAATATCAGCTTTAAAAATTCTTCTTTCTTTTCAAGAACAGGTTCTAATATCTCTTTAAAAATGCAATCTAATACCTGTTCCTTTAAAATTGGAGTTTCGCATGCTTTTTTTCCATGTCTTAAATAAAGATTACACTGCCAAACAGGATTTGCTTTTCGTTTACCACTGGCTGTTCGGACAAAATGGGCTTGATGTTCAACACAAATCAGCTTTGATGTATAACTCCTATTTTCTAAATAGAATTCTTTATTTAAAACATTTTTATTCCATCTAGCTAGACGTTCTTCATGAATTTGATTGGCGCGATTCCAAAGTTCTTCTTCTACAATGGCGGGGACATGACCTGTTTCATCTTTGTAGGAAATCCATTCTTCTTTTGGTTTCTTTTTCTTTTTATGCGTTTTGTAATCTTCCACTTCACTCATGTTCGCAGTGTACCAGCCTTTATATCTAGGATTCGTGAGCATTTTTTTTAAAGTCGTATCACTAAACGTTTTTCCTTTTCTTGTGACATAACCAGCTGCTTTTAATTTTTCACCAATTTTTTTAAAGCCATATTCTCCTGAAGCATACAAAGTAAACAACAACTTTACCCCTGGAGCTTCTTGGTGATTAATGGTTAATTGACAATCTTTTTTATCATATCCGTAAAGGCCACCACCCCCTACTTTTCTATCTTGAATACTTCTTCGGATACCAAACTTGACACGTTCGGACAGCTTTCTTACTTCATCTTGCGCCATGGAAGCCATTAATGTGAGGCGAAACTCACTATCTGGATAAATGGTATTGATATTATCTGAAATAAAAAAGACAATGACTCCATATTGTAATAACAACTGAGTATATTGAATGCTATCGATGGTGTTCCTTGCAAATCTTGACACTTCTTTGGTTACAATCATATCGATTTTTCCAAGTCTTGCTTCATCAATCATTTTTAAGAATTGTTCTCGTTTCCAAACTTGTGTACCACTAATTCCCTCATCACGATAACTGGCAACATGTTTCCAATTTTTTACATTTCCAATCATATCTTGAAAGTAATGAGCTTGATTTTCTAATGAATTCATCTGTTCATCTTTATCTGTAGATACACGCCCATAGTCAACAACTCGTAAAGGCATATCGTAAATTGTTTTTCCTTGAATTAATTCTTGTCTTGCTTTTAGAATATCCATTTTTATCCTCTCTTTTCTATGGTAAAATGTCCATTTTATGAAGTAAAAACTGTTGCATACGAGAATAAATATCATAAGAAATCAGTTCTTTTTCGTAGAGTTCTTTATTGAAAGTAATTCTCAATTTTAAAAGCAAATATTCTTTTGAAAGCGGATGATTGATTGCTTCTTGATTTACAGCAATTTGATTCTCCATATCCTTTTCTCCTTTCTATAAAAGCGTATTAAAAAAGGGCAAAAAAAAGAACTCTATTTTTGAGCCTTTTTACTTTAATTTATTTAAGCAAGAGGAACGAGGACTTGGCGGAAAGCACAGACGTTATAAGCAAAACCATAAGTATCAGCATAAGAAAATATACCAGCAGTATTAACATTATTATAGTTACCACCCCTAACAAACCATGGATACGTGTATAACACTGTATTAGCAACATCACCATACCAGCCTCCTGTTTCATTTAAGGCATGGCCTTTACAAGGACCATTACAAGCAATTAATGGGCTACTTGTAATATAAGCATTATAATATTTGTCTTCGGGCCATGGTCTTGCATTTTCAGTAAAGATATTTCCATCTCCTAACAATCCCTCAAAACCAGAATTTAAACTTTTTGTATTTCCTGAATATTTTTGATTATTATATGTTAAAACACCCATCATATACTCCATTCCACCACCATTGATATCATAGATTCCGCTAATATTTCCTGTCGTACTTGCACCGGCTCCAGCATAGCCTTTCCCACTTCCTTGACTGTTCATTACGCTATATTGATTGGTACAAACTGCAACAGCAGAGGCACTTGGCAAGCCTGAGGAACAACCGGTTACAAAATTAGAATTATTGTTCATATAGACTTCTTTATTGGCTCCATTGTAGAGGAAATTTCCATACTTTCCATATTTGCTTTGCGTAAGATAACTGATAAGTGCCCATTCTGTATTCTTCATCGCATGACTATCATAGGTGCTTTGGTCAAATCCAAAGACATTGCCTGATTCTGTCATTCGTCTTGAAACTAAATCAAGTGTTGATACACGAATCATTCTCCAACTATACACATTCGGTTTGATAATCGCTTTATTTGGTTCTTCCGTATCACTCTGTGCAGCTGTTACACTTGCAGCTCCAACACCCGTCCCTTCTCCACTACTATATCCTGTCTCAAATTTGCCGACCCAAATCCCTGAAAGTTCCTCTTCTCCAAAGGTAAACCCAGGTGGTGTGTACCAATTCTTCGCATATTTTCCTGTGTATTGGGCAGAACCATTCTCATCTTTATCTGCGACATCGATAAATTTTACATCGATTTCGCCTGGTAATAATTGACTTGGATTATCCTCTTCCCTCCTCTTTCTTGCCATAGTAATCTTGTCCATTCTCACTCTTAATCGTATAACTGTATCTTGGGATCCACACCCACATCTGCAAAATATCATCCATCTTCACTTCGGTTCCATTACTAGCTTTTTGATAATTTGCGCGAGTTCCAGATGTTACCGTCACCGCATTCGCCCACTCTTGTTTATCATAGTCATACCAGTTTCCTTGATTATAACTGGTCTTTACCCATTTACTTCCATCATATACAACTGGGATCATATTCGTTGCTGGTTCTTCTACTTCTACTACAATTCCCTCAATGAGTCTTCCATTTTTTGAAAATGCTAACTCTTTATTTGCTAATCCTCCATCACTTCTAAATTCCACTGTGACACTTGAATTTGTTAAATTATAAATCCTTAAATGATAGCTTTCACTTATGCCTTGGTCTAAGATAATCCCCTCTTTGGTAGGCGGCTTATTTGGTGTATCTTTATAATAATTAATATGCACTTTCTCACTGATATTATCTAAGTAATAGAAGTTTAATTTTGCTTGAATAGAATTATTATTCGTAAGTGTGATTGTAATCTCTTTCTTAGTATTCGCATCCACTGTAATTTTATTGTCTTGAAAAGCACTATCTTCTGAAGTGAGTGTTCCCGTTAAGGTTCCTGTCACAATGCGAATCGCTTCTTTATTTTCTTTTTTGACTGTGAACAGGGCATAACTCGAGTATCCAACAAGTAAAAAAAGACTGATGATGCCAAGCACAATCAGATAACTTTTTTCAAACTTTCTTCTTTTTTTCATTCATGACACCCTCATTCTGATGTCATTATATCTTTTAAACTACCCCCCCCCAGTTTTATTCTGAATCCGCATTTTTACATTGGCGTTAAAACTTGACGGAAGGAATAGTCAATATGAACATCGCCATCTGCAAAATTATATGAAAAAATGCCTGCAAGGACAGAATTATTACGATTAACACCACGACGAAACCATGGATTTGTTGTATTCAACATGACAGTATTATCTTTGTACCAAGCCATCGTTTCATTTAAGGCATGGCCTTTACAAGGATTTCCTCCACAGGCTGTTTTTAGGTCGGTACTTGTATAAAGATCATAGTATTTTTCATCTGGCCATGCTAAACCTGTAAAAGTCGTTCCATCTTCTAAAAGTCCTGTATATCCTGAATTTTGATCTTTTGTATTTCCAGAATGCTTTTCATACACGCCCATTACATATTCCCATGCGCCTCCTGAAATATCATAAATTCCTGTAATATTCCCTGTTGAACTAGCCCCTGCTCCAGCATAACCTTGACCTCCACCTTGATTTACCAAATTGTCGTATTGATAAGTACAAGTATTTGAATCTCTTGCTGATGGTTCACCTGCTGAACAACCTGTCGTATAGAAATTATAATTATTGATATACACTTCCTTATTCGCTCCACTATATAAACTATTTCCATATTTACCATATTTGCTTTGCGTAAGATAGGATATCAATGCCCATTCACTTACCTTTATTGCATGACTATCATAGATATTTTGATTAAAGCCAAAGATATTGCTTTCTTCTGTTATTTGTCGTGATACTAAATCCAACGTTGACACGCGAATATTTCGCCAACTATATACATTTGGCTTAATAATCATTCGATTTGGTTCTACAACATCAACTTGTGCCGCTTCTACATTTGCTGCACCTGCTCCGGTTCCATCGCCACTACTATATCCCGTTTCAAATTTGCCTATCCAGATTCCTGAAAGTTCTTTTCCTCCAAAAGTAAATCCGGGTGGTGTATACCAATTTATAGCTGTTTCTCCTGTATATTGGGCACTTCCATTCTCATCTTTATCTGTAACACCAATAAACTTAACGTCTATCTCTCCGGGTAATAATTGACTTGGATTGTCACTTCTACCCGCCTCTTTCTTCCCATAATAATTTTGTCCGTCTTCACTCTTGATCGTATAACTGTATCGAGGGATCCACACCCACATCTGTAAGATATCTGCCATTTTCACTTCTTCCTCTGGTTTTG
>CANQOD010000027.1 GCA_947625395.1 uncultured Bacilli bacterium | reverse complement strand
AATTATAAATATTTATTAATAGACAATATAGATTTGTTAAAAAATAAATATAATGAAGATTTATATAATTATTTTGTCAATGAATTTTATAATATTTTAAAGGAAGATAAGAATAGGGTAGTTTATCATAAAGCAGCAAAATATATTAAAGCAATTTCAAAATTAAATTGTGGTAATAATCTTGTAGATAATATAATATCAAATCTGAAACAATCTGAATATCAAAAATGTTCAGCGTTATTTGATGAAATCAATCAAACACTTAGAAATGAAATTTGGTAAAGAGGATAAAGATATTGAGAAATATGTATCAACATTAAATTTAGTTATCAGTAATAATTGCTACCTAAACTTGATTGTGGTACAAGCTACAATCAAAAAAAAACCGAATCAAGAATCACTAAAAAAAATGAATAACTATTTGACATTTTCATAAAAATATAGTACATTAATATTGCACTTGAAGAAGTGTAAAAGTGTTACTCGCTTATTGGTGGATAGCGAGTAATAAACTATTCCGGTTGAAAAATGTGGGAGAACTTCATCATTAAGATGGAGTTCTCTTGTGTTTTATGATATATTTTTGATAGAATCATGTGATGAAAAAGTATTGGGTGAGATTATGAGCTTAATTGATAATGTAACAGAGGCTTTTAGATTTAAGGAAACTATTTTCTATAAAGCAAATAGCGATTTACAAGAGCGATATGACGCTTTAAAGAAATTAGCTGAAGAATATCCAAATAATGATGGGCTCCTAAATGAGCTATTTCTAGTAAAAAAAGGCCTAGATGGAGAAAATGAAATAGCCTATCAATTAAAAAAAGCCCATATAGGAATGTACGTATTAAGAGATATGAAATTTCAATATGAAGACTTAACTTCTCAAATCGATTATGTTGTGATTACACCTGTTTATATATACTATATTGAATGCAAGAACTTAGTTGGAAATATTACAGTGACAGATAAAGGGGATTTTATAAGAGAAATTTCTGTGAATGGGAAAAAAGTAAGAAAAGGAATGTATTCTCCCTTAAGACAAGTTGAAGCCCAAAGAGAAGTCATGAGAAAAATATGGGAAAGTAGAGTGTCTAAAGTAACAAAAATATTGGCCTCAAAGCATTTTGATTATTATAGAAGAGTATTCGTTGTTGTTGCGAATCAAGAAACTATTTTAGATACACGTAGAGCACCGAAAGATATCAAATATAAAATATTAAGAGCAGATGCATTAGTAAGACAAATTGAATATGATATCCAACATCGAAGTAAGGGTGAACCTTTAGAATCTAGAAAAAGTATGGAAAGAATTGCACAAAATTATATTGATTTATCATCGAATAAAAAAATAGATTATTATGTATATTATCAAGAACAATATTGTAAAGACGTGCCTCTTGCTTCTTGTGATGATTTAAAAGAAAGATTGCTGCAACTAAGAACGGCTAGAGCAACTGAAATGCGCATACCTGCCTATTATGTATTTACGAATGACGAATTAGAACAGCTAATCGCAGTTCGCCCTACAACCATCGCAGAATTAAAAGCGATACTACCTCCAGTAAAGGTAAACACGCATGGAGAGGCGATTCTTGAAGAAATTAATAAAAAATTGCCCTTAGAAATAGGGATAACATAGCCATATAAGAGAAAAAATCAAGAGGCTTATTCATTTTTAATGCAAGCAGGAACGGATTTTCAAAAATAGCTCCAGGACTGGATTCTGTTTGCTATCGATATTAAAGTGTTAGAAAGGATTTGAAGAAATGAAAGATTTGGAAGAAAGAAAACAAGATTTCCTAGAACAAGTTTTCCTAGAAAATGGAATTGAAGAATTGACTTCAGAAGAAATTGAGTCCTTTGGTTTTCATGAACTTACAGAGGAAGAAGAAACAGAACGAAAAAAAGCCATAGAACGAAAAGGATTTTTACCAGAAAATGATGAATACAATGAAACAAGTTCAAGTCCACAAGAAATCGTTGAGAAAAACCCGAAAAGGTTCATCATTGAGGAATGTATTCCAGCTTGTCAAAATTTATGGGCAAAAAATATTTATACCTTTATGGTTAGTGATCACTTAAATGAAGGTGTCTGTTGGATAGAAGTGTTTTTGGATAGTCTTTCACAAGAAAACAAAGAAATATATGCAAATTTAACAGGAGAAGATATCATCAAATTTTCTTATCACAAAGGTGCTGTTAATTTTGGTGTAAAATGTGTGGGAAAAGAGGGACAGGAAAAATTATTAGAATTAGCAGAACAATTTCAAATGCAAGATGTCCCAGCATCTCAAGCCTATATTTCTTCACAAGATTTTTTGATTAATTATTGTGGTTGCTACGATGAAGTCCCTAATCCAAACTATGTAGAAATGACACCACCTTGGGCATTGCAACTGCCTTACAAACAACTCATTGAATACATGAAACAATACAATGATTGGGAAGGTTCAATAGCGAGTCAGGAAACGTTAAAAAAACTGAATCTCAGTAAAATGACACAACCTTTAGATGTTTTAATCAAAGAACATGGCATGATTGCTGAGGGAGAAAGAATTTATTTAAGTCCTTTTCATTATGAAAAACATTTAAAATATGTGGAAGCAATGAATCATGGACTTGATGAGAAAGCACATCATTCAAAGAAGTAGGAGGATTCGTCTTTCACTTTAAAATTGGGTTATTTTCTTTCAAAAACAAAACAAAGCAAGCACTTAAGATAAAAAAATGAAGCAAAACAAAAAAGGGAGTTCCATCTCCTTTTTGTTTTAAGAAACCATTGCATTCAAAAAAAGGGTATGTTATATTGAGTTTAGTGATAACCTAGCAAAGCATTATATTGCTAGATACTTATTTCAGGGGAGGATATTATGAATATACAATTGATTGGTGCATTAGATTGGCAAAAAGTGGATGCTCTTTTAAAGGAGAAGATTCCACATGCAGAAGAACGCAGTCAACTCATAGAACAGTTGATGCAAATAGAAACAGCAAGACGTTGTGAAATCGTGTCTGCGGCTGGAAGATTATCACGCTTTCCAGGAGATGTTTTAGAAATTCTGCATTTGAGTGAAGAGAAAACTTTGGAGCAAAACAAACGATATATCGAAAAGGTTTGCGGTATGGGTCATTCTTCGATTACGGACCATGATTATTTCGTCTTTGCGATAAAAAACGTCACGCCTGTCATTGAACAGACAATCATCGCAGAAAGATTTTCATCATTCACCATCAAATCAAGAAGAGAAGTGGATTTTTCTGAAGCAGGCTTTTATGTGCCAGACTTTCATCATGAAAATGGAATGCTGATTGAAAAGAATGAAGAAGTAAAAGAAGAGTTTTCTTCTTATATTAAGAGCCTTTTTCAGCAATATACAAATTTTCTAAATCGTGGAATCCCAAAGGAAGACGCTAGATTTATTTTTCCTTATAATTTTTATTCCAATATCATCATGGGTGTGGATGCGCATGCCCTAAAAGAGATGCTGATAAAATTCACCAAAACAAAATACGCCCAAATCACAGAATTACGCACATTTGGTGAAAAATTATATGAAATTGTAGAGGAACATTGTCCATACATCCTCCGTGAGATTGACAAGCAACCAGTGATACAAAAAGATGCTGTCGATGAATATATCGAAAAGACTCTTCCACTCACCAGCTATCATATTATTGAAAAACCAACGCTTTTAAACGCAACAGAAGAAGTGGATGAGACAATTCTTCTTTCGGCAATCATGCGTCGTCGTGGAGTAGGATTAGAAGATGCTTTACAACTTTACGCACAAGCAGAACGAAAAAATCCATGTTTTCAAAATGAATTGATGAGAAAAATTGCTTTTGAAGGGGACCAAGAAGAATTGGCGCAAGTGAATTTTCAATTCCAACTTCCTTTGTCCTTTGCCGTTTTAACACATTTAACAAGACATCGAACCCACCATATTTTAATTCCTGATTTTGTACCCAACATCGATTTAGGGCAATATAAAATTCCACCTAAGTTTGAACACGATACCGATTTAAAAAGAGAATACAATGATATCTTTTTAATGAATCAAATCATGTATGATCATTTTAAAAACGACTACCAAATTCGAGAAGAAGATTTAGTCTACTTTACCTTATCCGGAAATATGGTCAATGTCGTTACCAATTTAGATGGCAAAACCATAGCACATATTTTACGCTTAAGAGAATGCAATAAAGCCCAATGGGAAACAAGAGAAATGGCAAAAGGGATGCATGATGAGATTGCTTTATTAGCAGATGCGCAAAACTTTTCCAGTATCTTAGGGGCAACTTGTATGACAAAAGGTGTTTGCTATGAGGGAAAAGAAAGCTGCGGAAAGTTAGAGGCCATCCAAAAGGGTCAAGAACGACAATTTCAGTATCAAAAAAAATAAAAACGAAAGAAGATTTTGGTCTTTCGTTTTTTTTTCTTTTTTCGTTCTAAATGATTGAAAATATCTTCTTTTCCCGTGCCATTTACTTGTCAAGTTTTGTAATTTTTGTTACACTATTAAAAGACATGGTAGGGTGATTCAAAGATGTATTTAAAGGAAATTAAAACGAGTGGATTCAAATCATTTGCGGACAAAATTACAATTACACTAGAACCTGGGACAACCTGTATTGTTGGGCCAAATGGAAGTGGCAAAAGCAATATTGTTGATGCGGTTCGTTGGGTCTTAGGAGAACAATCTGTAAAAAGTCTTCGTGGGGACGGTAGCATGAGTGATGTCATTTTCCAAGGAAGCAAAAATAGAGCTCCTTTAAATGCAGCATACGTGGAACTTATCTTTGATAATGCGGACCATGTATTGCCCCTTTCTTATACAGAAGTTTCCATCAAACGAAAAGTCTATCGTACGGGTGAAAACGAGTATTTTATTAATAATGAGCATTGCCGTTTAAAAGATATTATTGATTTGTTATTAGATAGTGGTGTTGGCAAAAGCTCCTTTAGTATCATTGGTCAAGGAGAAGTCATGAGAATTCTATCAAATCAAAGTGAAGATAGAAGACAAATTTTTGAAGAAGCTGCAGGAATTTTAAAATATAAAAAACGAAAAGAAGAAGCGCTTCGAAAGCTAGATAAAACGCATTTGTCTATGGAACGAGTGGAAGATATTATTAAGGAACTAGAAATACAAGTAACTCCTTTAAAAAGACAAAGCGAAGCAGCAAAAAGGTATCAAGAAAATAAAGAAGCATTAGAAAAATTAGATATTGCCTTAATTGCCAATGACATTGAAACGTATTCCAATCGTTTAAAAGAGATGGAAAAAGAGAAAGACCATTTTGAGAAAGAACTGGCAACCATTGAAGCAGAGATGGTTCAACAAGAAAGCGAAATTGCCAAAGATAAGACAGAACAAGTGAAGTTAGAAAAAGATGTGACCTTTTTTCAAAATGAGCTTTTAAAAGCGACAGAAGAAGTAACTCGTTTAAAAGGAGAACTGCATCTTATTCAAGCAGCTGATGGACATCATCAAGAAGAAAATCAACTGAAAGAACAAGTTCGGATTTTACTAGATGAAAAGCAAGAAACAGAAAAGTCCATTCGGCTTTTAAAGACAGAAATAGAAACTTTAAAAGAACAATATGCCAAAACGGAAGAGGAAGTTGTTATTTTAGAAAAAAATTTAAAAGTCAATCAAAATGCACAACAGATTCATCAGAATGAACTCGATCGTTTAGAAAGAGAACAGATGAAGTTGACTTATCAAAAAGAATCTTTGCAACAAGAATTAGAACGTGGTGGTATGCTGCCCCAGGCAGTACGTAGTATTTTAGAAACACCGACCTTACATGGCATTTGTGATACCATTGGCAATTTAGTTACGACAGACGAAAAATACATCAAGGCATTTGACATTGCTTCTAATTCTTCAAAGAATTTTATTGTTGTTGAAACGGAACAAAATGCGAAAGAAGCCATTGCTTATCTGAAGAATATGAAACGTGGTCGAGCAACATTCTTTCCAATTTCAGTGATTCAAAGCCGTTATATTGATGAAGAAACAAAAAAGAAAGTAACAAAAAGTAAACATTTTTTACATGTATTAAGTGATGTTTTAACCTTTGATGAAAAGTACCGTAAAATTATGGAGAATCAGTTTGGAAATGTGTTAATTGCTGAAGACATGGATGCGGCTTTATTGCTGGCCAAAGAAAGCAATCATCGCTACCGAATTGTTACTTTAGATGGGGATGTCATTCATGCTGGTGGTTCTATGAGTGGCGGTGGCACGTATCAAAATCGAAGTGTCCTTGCCATGCGACAAGAATATCAAAAAATTGAACAACAACAAGAAGCGTTTAAGAAGACGAAAGAGCGTTTACAAAAAGAAATTCAAGTTGCCCATGACAAAGTAGAACAAACAGAAAAGAATCTTCTCAACATGGTGCTTTTAAAAGAACAACAACTTCATTTATTGACCCGAAAAGAAAAAGAAGTCGAAAAAGAAAATGAACAGCTCATCTTTCAAAAACGAAATATGGAGAAATATCAAGGACAACTAGATGGCACACTCGAAGAGCAAGAACAGAAATTGTTGACTGCTTATGCAGAAAAGAAAACTTATAAAGAAGAACTCGAATTAAAATGTAAAGCCACCAAAGAAAACTTAAGCATGACTTTAGATAGAATCTCTCTTAAGGAAGCCAATAATAAAGTGAACTTACAAATTCAACGAGAAAAAGAACAACAAATACAGAAAATTTTACTCAAAAATAATGAGCTTTCTTTACAGATTGACCAGCTCTTGAAAACATTAAGCGAAGAATATAGCATGACCTATGAATTTGCGCACCGCAATTATCCTATGACTATTGATGTAGAAGAAGCACGAAAAAAAGTGCTTTATCATAAAGAAATCTTAAAGCAAATTGGCATGGTGAACTTAGAAGCGATTGATGAATATGAGCGTGTGAGCATGCGATATGAGTTTTTAATTCATCAACGGGAAGATTTGGCCAAAGCCGAAAGCACGCTTCTTGAAATTATGAAAGAGATGGATGAGGTGATGCAGGAAGAATTTTTGAAGACATTTAATGCCATTCAAAAGGAATTCCAAAAAGTCTTCAAAGAGCTTTTCCATGGTGGTACAGCAGACTTAGTATTGACCGATAAAGAACATTTACTTTCAACGGGCATTGATATTATTGCTTGTCCTCCTGGAAAAAAATTGTCCACGATTTCTTTGTTATCAGGTGGAGAGAAAACATTGACAGCAATTAGTTTATTATTTGCCATTTTGAATGTTCGAAAATTGCCATTTTGTTTATTTGACGAAGTCGAAGCAGCGCTTGACGAGGCCAATGTTGCCCAATTTGGTACTTATTTAAGCCATTATAAAAATAAAACGCAATTTTTAATTATTACTCATAAGAAAAAAACAATGGAATATGCGGATACTCTTTATGGGATTACAATGCAAGAATCTGGCGTTTCAAAACTTGTCAGTGTGAAACTGGAAAATCAGGAAGAGCTTTTATAACACCGTTTTGGTGTTTTTTCTTGCCAAAAAGAAGAAAAGATGCTATAATACATGACGTTTAGAAAAGGGGAGTCATGCATGCAGGCAAACTTAGTCATCAATGGGCAGAGTAGTCAGGATAGTCAGGCTTATCTTTTTCGTAAAGGACGAGAAGATAAGTATCCTTACTATGTCGTGATACAGAATCCAAATCAAGGTTATCAATTATTAAAAAATGAAAAATTTTATCAACCATACCATGAACTTTTGACAGATGGGAAACTTTTCTTTAATACGTCAGGCATCTATGTGCAAGAAGCAAAGTTTGTGATTGTAAGAGAAATGAAATTGGGACGTTATCAGTTTGCTAATCTCTTCACAGAACAACAAGATGTGGTTTCTCTTAGTTATTATGGTTATTTAACTTCGACAAGTTATCATCATATGAAGAAACTGACGCGAAATGTTTACCAATTAAAAAGATAACTGGTCAAGGAATTTGAAATATGATAAAATGAAAAAGCAAAGAAGGGATATTCGATGTTAAGAACGAAAGACATTTTAGATGAGAAAGATAAGCGTTTAAGACAAATTAGTGAAGAGGTCACTTTCCCGTTAACGAAAGAAGATAAAGCCCAAATGAAAAGAATGGTTGCCTATTTACGAGATAGTCAAATTGAAGAAAAAGCGGAAAAGTATGATTTGCGTCCAGGCATGGGGATGGCAGCGATACAATTAGGGATACCTAAACGCTATATTACCATTGTCAATGAAATTGACTTTGATGAAGAAACAGGAAAACATACTTTTGAAACTTATATTGTGATGAATCCTAAAATCATCAGTCATTCAGAAGAAATGATTTATGTTGAATTGGGCGAAGGCTGTTTAAGTGTCAATCGTGAAGTGGAAGGCATTGTTCCTCGTTATGCAAGATGTACAGTAGAGGGTTACGATATGGATGGCCATAAAATTAGAATTCGTGCACGTGAAGAGTTATCAATTGCATTTCAACATGAAATTGACCATTTAAACGGTATCTTATTTATTGATCGAATTGATCAGAAAAATCCCTTTAAAAATCAGGAAAAATATCGAGCAATTTAAAGCTCTTTTTCTTTTGAAATATGATAAAATGAAAAAGAGATAGGTGGGATTTGAAATGGTGAATGAAACCAAAATACAAAAGAGTGCTTCTTTTAAAAAGAAAATCAGTTATGAAGTGCCTTATGCAGTAGGAACTTATTTAAAGCCGGTGGATACCCAAGAAGATATCGTGGATCAATTGGTCGAATATCGTATTACAGAACAAGGGATTTCGGCGATTTTAACGTTGAACGTTTTTCAAGATGCAAAACGCTCTCTAACTCAGTCCTTAGAGAACTTAGAGAAGAATTGGCAAAAATATGAACAACCGTTTTTACGTAAAATTCCATCTAAAGAGGACCTTCTTTTTCCTGAGATAGAAGAGAATAATCTTTCATGCTCCCAAGAGGAAAAACGACCATATACCAAAAAATAAAGAAGCGCTAAGCTTCTTTTAACGTGTTGTCCATCTTGCACCAATTACAATCACTAACAGAATAAATAATACTAAAATAATTGCATAGCCTTGACCATAGTTTTGGTTATAGTAACCACCGTAGCCACCATATCCGCCATAGCCCCAACCAGTATTGTAATTCCAACTATAATAAGGACAAGTTGAACCTCCGCCATAGTAGTACATCTACATGCCTCCTTACTACTATAAGTTATGAGGGGAGCTAAAAAGTGTTCATGATTTTTGTCTAAACTGTCAATTCACAAAGAAAGTCTGCCCAAATGACTTCATTTATGGTATGATTAAAAAGATAGGAGGGAAGAAGATGCGGAAGATTGTTAAAAACATTGATAAGCCACTTTTATTGATGTCAATTCTTTTATTTATCTGTGGTCTTGTGATGGTTTTTTCTGCTTCGAATGTGACTGCTTATATGACAAGAGCTGTCAGCCCTTATAACTATTTTATTAAGCAAGCAATCTTTTTAGGTGGTTCTTTCATCGTTTCTTTTATTATGATTCGTTTTAATACCAAAGTCTATGGGATGGTTTCTCATCTTTTTTTAATCGGCATTACTGCATCTTTAGTAGCCCTTTTAATTTATGGAAAGGCACAAAATCAGGCGATTTCTTGGTTTGACTTTGGACCTATTTCCATTCAACCGAGTGAATTTGCTAAAATGATTATGCTCATTTGGATGACGCGTTACTACGAAACGCATGCCAATAAACTTAATCATTTTTGGACTTGTTTCTTTCCCTTAATTATTGGTGGTTTGATTGCTTTTTTAATTATTTTTCAGCCTGACCTTGGAACTGCCATTATTTATAGTTTGATTGTGATTGCTGTCTTTTTTATGGAACCGATTCCGAAAGGAATCAAGAATAAAATTCTCTTAACGGGTATAGGACTTGTAGCGATTGTCTGTTTGGTTTTCATAACCAATGGTAAAACGTTGGTGCATTCAAGACAATTGGAACGACTCCATTTTCAAAATCCTTGTTCGCGACTATTGAGTACTGGAGGACAGGTTTGTAATGGTTATATTGCGATGAATAATGGCGGCTTGACGGGTGTAGGACTTGGGAATAGTACACAAAAATATCTTTATTTAGATGAACCTTATACCGATTTTATCTTTGCTGTGATTGTGGAAGAACTTGGCGCCCTTACAGGTATTTTATTGTTGCTTTCTTATTTATTTGTTTTGTGGCGAATTTATCTTATTGGCAAACGCAGTTATACGGAACGAGGAGCAGTTTTGTGCTACGGGGTTTTGATTTACATCTTTTTGCATATTGCCGTGAATTTATTAGGCATTATGGGGCTGATTCCATTAACGGGTGTGGGACTTCCATTTATGAGTTATGGGGGTAGTTTTACGTTATCATTGGTGATCGCTTTAACTCTTGTACAAAGAGTGGCTGTTGAAACGGGTCTTCGTAAAACAGCACATGCGAAATAGGAAGAAAGTCCTATTTTTTGATAAAAAAGGAAAATTTTTCACTTACTGTGTTCTTTTTAGTTTATGAAATTTGTTTTGTGAGGATATCAAAGCTGATAATAATAGGCTGGTGATGC
>CANQOD010000026.1 GCA_947625395.1 uncultured Bacilli bacterium | reverse complement strand
AAAAAAAGCAAAAGAAGACTTTCATCTCTTACTCATCTTCTAACCAAAGCAATTTTCTTATCTAACTTTTTTATCAATCAATTCCACAGTCCGTTTAGGGTCCTCTATTAACTTATCATAAAGATTTTCATGTTTTCTTAATTCTTCAATAATTTTAATTTCTTCTTCAGCAAGGTAAAAATAACTATCTTCATGATGATTCACAGCCTGATCACGACCCAAAAAATAATCAATGCTTACACCAAATACTTTTCCTAATTCCAAAAGCGTATCAATGGTAGGCATTCTCGTTCCATTTTCATAGCAACAAATACTCACTTTTGTTACATTAATCAAATCTCCTAGTTCTTGTTGCGTTAACCCCTTTTCTTTCCGTAAATCTCTTACTCTCTTTCCTAATAGCATCTCAATCACCCAAAAATTAAATTATATAGGTTTATTATAGTAATTCCCATGGTTTCTTTGATAAAAGTTAGCTAATAAGTAACTGTCATTCTTCTATTTTGGTAGGTTCTTGAGGGTGTTCCTTGGTCGTAATAAACGTAATTTTTTCAGCAATTAAATCTTGGTAATAGCGATTTCCATCTTCTGTTTCTACTTTTCTAGATTGCATTCTACCTCGAATTCCGACAACGTCTCCTTTGTGGCAATATTCTTTCGTACGATTTGCTTTTTCTTCCCATAAAACACAATCAATAAAATCTGTATCATACTCTCCTTCCATATTTTTAAAACTTCTTGGAATCGCAAGCGTAATTGTCGCTATATCCTTACCAGATTCTGTTTGGCGTATTTCTATATCTTTCGTCAGTCTTCCAACCAAAACGACCTGATTTAAAATAGAATCACCTCCTTTCACTTTCCTAATTTATCGGAAATAGAAAGATTTCGCAAAAGCCACATTTTTCATTTTTCATGCTATTTTATAAAACAAATCCCCTTTTTTGAAAGAAAAAGAAAAAATCTTTCCCTTGGATAGAAAAGATTTTAAAATTTTGCAGTTTTTTATAAATTTTTTTTAAGAAGTTGATTGAGCTCCACCGCATATTCCACCGGCAATTCCTTACGAAACTTCTCGATAAAACCTAAGATAATCAATTCTGTTGCTTTTTCAAGGTTCAATCCTCGACTCATTAAATAGAACAGATGGCTTTCCTTAATCTTAGAAACCGTTGCTTCATGTTCAAGAGAACTACTCTCATTTCTGACAATATTGGTCGGAATAGTATCACTTTTAGAATTCTGATCTAAAATCAGCGTATCACATTTGACAAAAGCAAGACTTTTGGTAGCGCTTTCTTTGATATCCACTTTTCCACGGTAAGTGGCATTCCCACCCAAAGAGCTAATACTTTTAGATATAATTTTACTTTTCGTATTTTTTCCTAGATGAATCATTCTAGCACCTGTATCTTGAATTTGTCCTTTTTTAGCAACACCAATCGTAATACAAACGCCCTCACTATTGTCTCCTTTTAATACACAACAAGGATATTTCATCGTAACTTTAGAGCCAATATTACCATCAATCCATTCCATCAATCCGTCTTGGTCAACAAGTGCACGCTTCGTCACTAAGTTATACACATTCGGTGCCCAGTTCTGAATAGTACTATAACGACACTTGCTTCCCTTTCCAACATAAATTTCTACGACTGCTGCATGAAGAGAATCATCACTATAAGTTGGTGCAGTACATCCCTCAATATAATGAAGTTCACTATCATCATCAACAATAATCAACGTTCTCTCAAACTGTCCCATCCCCCGACTATTGATGCGAAAATAACTTTGAAGAGGTCGGTCCAATTTCGTATGAGGAGGAATATAAATAAAACTACCCCCACTAAAAACCGAACTATTTAATGCCGCATACTTATTTTCTTCAAATGACACAATTTTCCCAAAATATTTCAGGGCAATCTCCTTATAGTTTCTTAATCCTTCTTCAATAGAAGTAAAGATAACATGTTTTTTCTCCAGCTCTTCAATCATTTTATGATAAATGACTTCACTTTCATATTGCACACCCATGCCATCTAAGTGTTTTTCACTTTCTATTACCCCTAAGTCTTGGAGCTCACAGCGAATTGGCTTCATCACACTTTTCCAATCAGATACAAGCTTCTCTTCTTGACTTTTATAATAGGTGATTTTTGAAAAATCAAGGGAAAAAGAAGGACCAAAAGAAGGTTCTTCTTGTTTTTGAAAAGACTGAAAAGCTTTCTTACGGTACTCTAAAACCCACGGCTCTTCCTTCTTGTGCTTTGAAATCTCTAAAATTGTGTTCTCATTAAGTCCTTTTAATTCCATAATTCCCTTTCTACAATTGTTTTAAAATCGTTCGAATCGCATTGGCTGGCAACAATGCACAAGTTTTTCTATTCGGTTGTAAATGAATATCTTGATAAGCTAAAAGTTCTTCCAAAAGCGCCTCATTATAAGGTTCCTCTTGAATCATATTTTCATAGTTTTCGAGAAGCATCTTCACTTCATCAACTTTCTTGCCAATGATTTTTCGTAATAACATAGAAGTTGCTGATGTTGAAATTGCACAAGCTTCTCCATCAAAAGTAGCATCTACAATTTGCCCATCCTCTATCTTGATAGAAATATCTAAATTATCAATACAACTTTCATTGTTCGCATTCTCTACAAGATATCCATCTCGCTTCAATTGTTTATGAAACGGATGTTGATAATTTTCTAAAATCAATTCTCGTTTTAACTCTGGGTCCATACTTCCTCCTATAAAATCACATCATAAAGTGTATCACTTTGCTTTAAAGCTGCAATCAAACAGTCAATTTCCTCTTTTGTATTATAAAAATAGAAGCTTGCACGCACGGTATTTTGAACAGGCAACTCTTCCTTGAGTGCCTTTGCACAATGTGTTCCAGCACGAACACAAATATGAAAATGATTCAAATAAATCGCAGCATCTTGACTGAAAACATCGCGAATATTAAAAATAACATTACCACCTTTGACTTTCGCATTATACACTTCAACTTGAGGAACTTCTTTGATTTTTTCTAAAAAATAGGCTTTGAGTTCCTGTTCATACTGTTCAATCTTCTCCATCCCAAGCTGTTCTAAATAGCCAATTGCTGCTTGTAAGCCAAACACTTCGGCAATAGGAGGAGTCCCCGCTTCTAAACGAGTTGGAATTTTTTTCAGTGTTAAATCCCCCTCTGATGTAAAACTGTTATTCATATCTCCACCATATTCAAGTGGTTCCATTTGCTCCAAAAGTGCTCTTCGCCCATAAAGAACCCCAACCCCAGTAGGTCCTAACATTTTATGACTCGAAAAAGCAAGAAAATCAATGTTATCTTTTAAGACATCTGTCTTGGTATGTGGAACACTTTGCGCGCCATCTACTAAAAAATAAAGATGATGCTCTTTACAGTAAGCGCCAATTTGATGGATGGGGCGATAATCTCCTACAACATTGGATACGCCCGCAATCGCGACAACTTTTGTTTTTTCTGTCACACTCTTTAAAAAGTTTTCATAAGAAAATGAATAATCCCTTGCAAGTGGCACATAAACAAGCCGAATTCCAATTTCTTTTTCTAACATTAAAAAAGGTAAAATAAGAGAAGCGTGTTCGGCTTTCGTCAGCAAAACTTCATCGCCCGCTTTTAAGACTTTTTTAAAGAAACCAAAAACAATTTTATTTAAGCTATCCGTCGTTCCTTTGGTAAAAACAATTTCTTCTTTTTCTTGTGCATGAATAAAGTTCTTGACTGCTTCTCTTGCTTGTTCATAACGTTCACTTGCTTGATAGGAAGTTTCATAATCACCACGATGAATATTCGCTGCATAGTTTTCATAATAATCATTCATGGCATCTAAGACTACTTTGGGTTTTAAACTGGTAGCGCCATTATCAAAGTAAATGATTCCTTTCTTTAAAAAAGGAAAATCTTCTCGGTTCATATTATCCCTCCTTTCTTCCTTGGAAAAAAGAAACTTTCTCTTCTTCGGTCAATCCTTTTTGAATGAAAAGACCTTCTAGTAATAATTGCTCTATTTTAGGTCGACTCAATCCTCTTGATTGCATATAAAAAAGGATAGATTCTTCAAACGGTCCAATGTAGGACTCATGATTCGCAACCACGTCATATTCATCTATATAAAGGTTCGGTAAAATTTGACTTGTTCCTTGGGTTCGGTTATAAATTCTATTTTCTTGATAGGCAACCGCTTCGGTCATGCCCTTTGGAATCGTAACATCGATTTGAAAACGCAGGAGATTTTGCTCTTGATTAAAGCCATGAAAGTGCAGATGACTGTTGGTATTTTTCGCAAGATGTTCCACTGCAGCGATGACGTGATTTTTTTGCATATTTATCGTATTGTAATGATAAATGATACTAGCCTTTTCACCTTTTAAAAGAACTTTGATTTGTCCTGAGCAATCTTTTCCATAATGAAAGACTTCTACTTCTTGGTCCTTTCCAATTTCTAGTTGGATTGTAAAATCGGCATCACTTAAAAATACATAGGTAACTTTTTTCTCTCGTGGCTTTTTCGTGACTGTTCCAGTTACTTTTTCCTTTACTTCTATTTTATTCATAAGGGACTCCTAAAGCCTGTTCGTTTACCTGATAACCTTCCATTTCTATTTGATGGGCAAGTTGAAAATCACCTGTGGCAACGATTTTACCATCGACCATTTTATGAACAAAATCCGGATGAAGATACTCTAAAATACGACTATAATGGGTAATCATTAAAACAGAAGTTTTTGGATTTTCTTTCAAATAAGTATTCAAAACAGCACAGACTTCTTTCAAACTATCTACATCAAGTCCTGAATCTAGTTCATCTAAAAGAATCAGTTGTGGCTTTAACAACAGCATCTGTAAGATTTCGCTCTTCTTTTTTTCTCCTCCTGATAAGCCTTGATTGACCGATTGATGAATGACTTCTTCTTTGAAAGAAAGTTGTTTGGTAGCAGTTTCAATTTCCTTAATAAAAGAATACAAGTCTACACGTTCTTTTGTTTTTTCATAAAGAGCTTCTCTTAAAAAGTCACTGGTCGTAACACCCTCAATGACAACAGGGTCCTGCATGCAAAGAAAGATACCAAGACGAGCAACTTCATCGGTTGTAAGTGATAATAAATCTGTGCCATTCCACTGCATACTGCCAGAGGTAACTTGATAAGCAGGATGCCGCAACAAGACTTTGGAAAGCGTACTTTTTCCCGTTCCATTTGGTCCCATAATCGCATGAATTTCCCCCTCTTGAATCGAAAGTGAAAAATCATTTAAAATTACTTTTCCAATATCCGTTGTTTGCACTGTTAAGTCTTTGATTTCTAACATGTTATCACCTTTCTTAGCGTATCACTTTTTTCTTGTTGAAACAATATTTTTAAATGTTCTTTATTGTAGCACAACACGCTCTTTTTGTAAATGAAGAAGCAAGAAGAATTCTTTTACTCCATCATTTTTTGAAGCGCTTCTTTGAGTAAATGGGCTTCTTTCGCTTGCTTCAAAGCGACAAGATTATAAAGATAGCATTCGATATCCTCTTCTTGTTGGGAAGAATGTTCCTGGAGGAAAACTTTTCCATCTTCTACTTTCAAGATTTTTTGAAATTGTAAAAATTGATTTTCTGTCCACTCTTTCGTCGCATATTTTAAATATTCATCATCAATTAAAATGGCACTATCTACACTATATTCCAAAAAATGTGGATGATATAAATTGTAAAATTTGGCAATTTCATATGGAGTATCATTAAGGCTTAATAACACACTCGATTTTTTTAAAATTTCTACCAAGACTTGAAGAGAATGGATTTCTTCTAGTAAAACAAGAAAAGCTTCTACCTTAATTTCAAATGAATGCTCATATACGGAAACATCTTCTTGTGTACAATAAGCAAGCAACTGTAACATCTTCGGATGATTGATTAAAAGATGTTGATTCTTTTGAATACCAAGTATCTCTAATAATTCTTCTACTGTCACGTTCTTCTTCTCCTTTTTTCCAAATCTGTTCTTTTATTATAACTCTTTTTTTCCTAAAAAAGTATAAAATTCAAGAAAGACGCCCATCTTATAATTGAATATTCGCAAAATGTATTCACAATAAAAGTCTTAGACAAAAAGCTAAGACTCTTTTTATTACAATAAAAAGTTCGATTGGGAAAGAAAGAAAAGCAACTGGGCTTTCCTAAAGATTATCGTGCTTGGTTCAAAGTAACTTGTTACTTCCTAGAAGATGATTTGTAACTTCGTTCAAGAAGACAGGCTACTTGGTGCAGGGCAACCCAATTTTTTCTTGATGCTACGCTTTCTTTTTCTATAAAATTCCTTAATTGATTTTATCAATCGATGCGATAAAATACTTTTGATTTTTAAATAGCAAAGAAAGAATAATGGATAAATATTTCATGATGACAGAAATCATGACAAATAAGATAAAGAAGCAAAAAGAGAGAAATAACATGGTTGTCGTCCAGCCAGCAACGGGCTGTTTACTAACATAAATCACAACCGTATAAATGGCAACTCCAAAGGTAATCACCAACATCATCATCGTCATAAAAATGGAAATTCGATAGAATAAATCCGTAAACAACACAAGTGCATCTGTCGCATTTTTCTTGCGTTCCAGTTTCATCTCTTTTGTCATTTTAACAGAAGCGGACTTGGTTGGCTCATAAGAAATAGATGCCATTTGAAGCCCACACTTCACATAGAGTGCTTTTCGATAAGGAATCGTTTTATTCATCATATGAATACGATTAATGGCTCTTCTTGATAAAATGCGGAACGTATCTGTCGTCAAGGCAAATTCACTATGAGAATATTGGTTAAAGAGGCGATAAAAAATACGAGAAGACAGCCGAGATTTTCGATGTGGCTTGGCAGCAACAATATCATAGCCCTCTAATGACTTTTGATAAATGGTAAAAATAAAATCCAAATCATAATCCACATAAGAAGAATCAAATTCATATACAAAATCTCCAATAGATAAGTCAATTCCAGCATTCATTGCGAGTTCTCTTCCCTGATAATAACTCATGTTGATGACATTGATTGCTGTATTTCTCCTTTGTGATACTTCTTTTATTTTTTGATAAGACGCATCTTCTGAACAATCATTCACACAAATGATTTCAAACTTTAAAAAATGCGTTTCTAAAACATCAATTAAATGATTTAAAAATGAACCAATTCGTTCTTCATCCTGATTCACATAAACCACTGCGGAAATAAAATTCTTTTCTTTATCAATCTTTTTCATTCTCTAACACCTCATCTAAATCATATACTGTATTTATTTTTCCTGATAGGACACTAATAAATGTAGGATTGGTGGAAAACTTTTTAATCACTGTAGGTCTTGAGTCATCAATTTCCGAAGCCATCAAAATAGGTTTCATCGAAAATAAAGATTTCTCATACTTAAACTGCAAGTCCTCCTTTAAATACTTCTTTGCCAAACTGGACATATAAGGCCAAGCACTTTCCGGCTTTGCTTTGCATAAATTACAGTTTCCTAAACAAGTAGGTGAACAGTAGCCATCTGACCTTTTTTGACATTCAAAAGTCGGAAGCGGGTCATAACTTGTTTTATGGGGAGTAAACGTAACACTGGTTAAAGAGTGATAACCCGTTTTTCCAAATGGCATAATGGAAAAGAATGGGCCATCCATCACGGTAATTCCAACGTTTTTGAGCTCTTTGGAAACTGAACATAAAATAATTTCACAAAGCTCATATTTGATTTTAAATTTTTCAAAGCCAAGCAACTCTAAGATTTGATTCACACTTGCATAAGTTGCATTCAAGAGAAAGCTTGTTTCGTAATGTTTACCCCCCCCAATGCCTTGTGTTGTTAATACATACGCGTTTTCTTGCTTCTTGATATCGATGATATTGGTATCATATAAGATTTCAACATTTTTGAGTTGTTTGAGTTGCTCAAGAAAATACTCTTTTAAAATCATGGCATCATACGTATATTCTTCTGTTTCAAAACAACCATCACACATATTTTCCTTAAAGTATTTATTTGGATTGATTTCATCACATTTGATTTTTGCGTTTTGACAAAATTTTTGAAATTGTTCCTTATTGGTCCAAGAAAAATTCGCTGAAGTTGCATAAATTTGGGAAAAATCTTTTAAAATGGAAAAGGCATAATCTTGATTAAATCGTTCAAAGTACCCTGCGGATTTAATCGCTGTAGAATAACTTCTTGGATAATGATAGCCCATATGTACTCGTGCTTGATTCACATAGGTTGCCCGAGAAAAAGCTTCTTTTTCTTTTTCAAGAACTAAAATCTTTTCTTTCTTTTTTCCACAATAAAGTGCTGCATACAATCCATAAATTCCTGCACCAATGATAATTTTATCGTACTTCATTTTTTTGCTCCTTTGGCTGATAAGCTCCAAATAAGTTTTTCACAAGGACTTTCAAAAGTTCTGAGTTTCCTTTGAAAAAACTGATTTTAGTAGGTGTTTTCCCCTTTTTTGGATATTCTCTTCGTACTGGGATTTCTGTTGTCTTTAATTTGAGTTGGTCGGCGCGTACTGATAAATACGCTAAAAGCTCATAATTCATAAAAATATTTCTTAAAGGTTGGACTCTTGCATCTGTCAAATATTTTTTGGAATAAGCGCGGTAAGCATTGGTCGTATCTGTATACCATTTTTTGGCAGTGAAAGAAATGATTGGGGCATGAAGAAAGCGCACAGACAAATAGCGAATAGGTGGTGTATTGATAGCTTGTCCTCCTTTTAAAAATCGAGAACCTTGTACAAAATCGTAACCCTCATCTAGCTTTTCAACGAACTTAGGGACATCTTCAATACTATCTTTATTATTGCCATCAATCGTAATAATGCCTTGATACCCTCGTTGTAATGCCCAAGAAAAGCCCATTCGAAGTTGAGCACCTTGTCGGCCAATGTCTTTTTTTATCAAAATGGTATTGACCTCTAAATTTTTCATCTTTTTCACATTCAAACTATCATCTTTCGAATCTCCATCACAAATAACAATGTCCACATAATCAGAAATATGTGCTTGTTTAGCTCTTAAAAGCTCTTTTGTGATTCGTTCGCCCTCATTAATCACCGGAATGCATAAACAATATTTTTGCTTTTTCTTTGCGAGCTCGTGTACTTCATAATGAGGAACTTCTTCAGCATAATCTTCGGTATAATTCTTCACTGCGAACTCCTTTCTGACAGGTCGATGACATAATCTAAGGTTTCTTCAATGGTCTTTTTGTCTGTTTTTCCCATTTCAATAGAAACATAATTTTCATATTTTGCTGCCTTTAAAATTTGAAAAAGTTCTTGATGTAGTTTTCTTCGTTCAATTTCTTTGAGATGAGGCTCACTGATGTGAATATGACTAACCATATCAATGTTTTCCTTTAAAGTAGTAAGACTCTCTTGATTTTCAATGACCGTTCCTAAATCATAATTTAACAAAACGCCTTTGGTCTTTAACTGTTTTATAAAGGCAATGGCTTCTTCTGTTGTATTTAAAAAATTGGTATGATAAATAACAGGATTGGGTTCTAAGGCAATCACGGTGTGATGAAGATGCGCAAAATCTCCTATCTCATTAAAAAACTGAATGGCAAGAGGAAGATTCTTTTCTCGATTTGGCATGGAACGATTTTTAGGACACCCGAACACTAAATTTCGACAGCCAATTTGTTCAGCATATAAAATTGCTTGTTTGGTATAGTCCTTTAAAAGTGCATAATTTTCTTTGCTTTCAAACAAATTTTCTCCATGTCCATACCAAATGGATTGCATGGAAACGACTTGAAAACGATATTTTTCTTGGAGTTCTTTCAAAAGGTTCTTAGCCTTTTGAACATTTTGAGGAGCATAAGGGGCTTCTTGACAAATTCGAGTAGGAGCAATTTCAAGTCCGGGAATATCTTTTTCTTCTAAAAGGCGATACATCTCATCATCATAAGTATCTTCCCAAGCAAGATTCGAAATCGCCAGTTTTATTCGAGGCTCTTGTTCGGCAAGCACAAATTTCTTAATGTCTTCAAGAAGAAAATCGCGGTTAAAAATAAAGCCATTCTCTCCTGAAAACAAAGTATCATACTGTGTCTTAAAACAATAATAAGGAACCTCTTTAGGAAGTTCATTCACAAAATCTTCTTTGTAAATGAACCGATAAAGTTCTTGAATTTGAATTGGTTCTGTCGCAAGATGCACAATTTTTAAATGGTTTTGAAGTGCAATTTCAATATGCTTCCATAAATAAGCTAAGTTATAAAATTGAAATAAGCCTCGACTATCTGTGAAATTTAAAGCACTGAATTGGCACTCTTTAAAAACTTGTTTTGCTTCTTCTCTTTCTTTCCAACTTAATTTTTTTACTTGATAAAAATCATTCATTCCTTTTTCATAATAAGATAAAACTTTCGGATTCGTTTTTGCTAATGCGAAGAGTTTTTCTTCTTTTAACATGCTGGGAATATAGGAAATTAAATCATAAATAAAATTTTTCTTAATCTTTTTCCCATAAAGCCCAGGAAGTCTTACAATTAAATAATCTTCTACGTTTTCAATAACCCATTCCTCTAATTTCCGTCTATTTCTACCGTAAGCTTCTTCTGTTTCAAAATGGTCTAAATCCATCTCGGTTATGTTTTTAGGATGATGAAAGACATCAATCGTCGAAATAAGTACCAGCTTTTTAGGAGCAATTTTTTGAATATTGGAAATCGCTTCTTCAATCACTTTTAAATCTTGTTCCGCATTTTGATTCGCTATAAATTTTTGGGCAGGAATACCGGCATATACTAACAAATCAGGATGCGTAGAATAAGCTTCTTCAATATTATTAGAGTGACATAAAAGGTCAAAGTGATGACTTCTTTTTAAATGACTTCCAACAAAACCCGTACTACCAACTAATATTTCCATTTGAGTGAACCTCCTTATTTCCTTAAATTAATTATAGCATAAAACAAAATGAGACAAAAAGAATTTATGTACTTTTCTTAAAAAAATTTGAGGAAAAGACGATTTTCTTGGTGCTTTTTTGTTTTTCTATTTGTATTTTTGTTCTATTTATGTCTATAATGAAAACAACAGACAATAAAGGAGAATGAAATCATGAAAAAAATTTT
>CANQOD010000025.1 GCA_947625395.1 uncultured Bacilli bacterium | reverse complement strand
TGAAAGAATACATAAAAGCGCATTTGCTTGATGAGGGAAGTGGCAAAGTTTTAGATACCTTTAAAGATGTTGTCCAAGCTTTTGTGAAAAAATATCTTTATGGCCTTTTTTTAACTGTATCCGTTGTTACGACAACAACATCATTGGTTGTGCATGCATCTGTAAAGAACGACCAACAAACCCCTTATCAAATCGTCACTGAGCAACCATCTATTGCTTCTTTAAGTGGTTATGTTACTGCTTTTTCGTCTTATTCCAAAAATAGGGATGGCACTTATGATGACTTTGTTGCTTTTAAAGAGGATGGGACTTTTCTAAGGCAAAAGTGTTCTCATACTGGAAATCAAGTGGCGCAATGGTATGGCACTTATCAAATTGAAGATAATGTCGATGACGGCAAACATCTTGTCCCAAAGACGATTCGCTTTACTGTGCCTGGTGGTAGATTTCCTGATGATACTTTAGATATTATTGACGAACAGCATTTGTATTACGACCCTTATAATCTTTCAGAAGTTTATGAACTTGTATTTTTCGATGACCCAAGAGATTGGTATCGTGTGGATATTTCCGAAATCAATATACGTGAAGCAGATAGTGTATCTGGCTTAGAAGAGGAGTAGAGGTGGAAAAAATGAAATGTAGTCAATGTGGAGAAAAAAATATTGTCAGTGCTTCTTATTGTAAAAAATGTGGCCATTCATTTACCAAAGAAGAAAAGAAAAAAGCAAGAGGAAAGACATTTGTTGGAAGATTAGAGAAAATAGAGGAAGTTTACCAAATCTGTACACTGAAAAAAATAACGGATAATGTTGTTTTTAAAATCGTTTCTATTCTTGTAATTTTATTGATTGGCATTGGTGTTTGGTTTCAAAACGGCTCTCATGTCAAAATTCTTGAAAACAAGCATTATAAAATACAATATAATACCAAAAAAGATGAGTATTATTTGCTTGTCAGTGAAAATCAAACAGATTTAAAGCTTTATCTTCCTAATACTGTTCAAAATATAGAAGTAGAACATTATAATCAAAAGGATGAATTGACAGGAACGAAAAAATATCAATTAAAAGAATCCATTGTATTGAATAGTAGTTTCATGAAAGATTATTATATTGTGAAAGCTAATAAAGAGAAAAAAGGAAACGAAAAACTAAAGATATATGTGTTAAAACAAGAAAAAGAAGAGAAAAAGGAAGCAGCGAAATAAGATGAAATACTGTGTTTATTGTGGAAAAGAAAATCGCGAAGAAGAAAAGAAATGCATCTCTTGTGGAAAAGTACTTGATGCGAAAGACCACTTGTTGAAAGAATACATAAAAGCGCATTTGCTTGAGGAGGGAAGCGGCAAAGTTTTAGACACTTTTAAAGACGTTGCCCAAGCTTTTGTGAAAAAGTATCTTTATGGCATTGTTTTATCATTATCGATTGTGGCTACTTCTACTTCACTTCTCTTTCATCAAACAAGTGAAGAAACAAGTGGCTATCAAACCGTTTCTTCAGCACCTTCTGTTTCAGTTCAGTATATTGGGGAAGGCTTAGATGGAAATACAATTGCCAATCGATATGCTTCCTTAATCCAGGAAAATGATTTGGCTTCCGCCCAAGCCTATCAACTTGATTGGTATTATCCACAACTGTTAGAAGGGGGACACGCTGTTTATGAACAACGGGATATTTATTTTAAAGGATACGACCAAAATGCGACCCTTGTTGATTTTGATGGGGAAAGAGTAATGCGCCTAGTGGAAAGCCTCAAACCTGTTTATACTGATACCTGTCACCATTATGAAGCATTAGGCTATCATTGTGATGGAGCAACTTTTGAAATTACATATGCTTATCCAAACACGTTTATTGCTCAAAAAAAATTAATCGATGAAATTGGTGCTTATGCTTATCAACAAAGTGGAATGCCTCATCGAGAAAACGGTCCTTATTTTTATACGCTTCTTCTTGCCTTTTATGCAGTTGAAGTGGATGGAAATTATTATATTGTCAAAGACGAAGCACAGTCATATCGGGTATATCCGGAAACATATTATCGGGAATTTATGGAAGCAAAAGGCGATGTGAGCAAAATGTCTTTTCTAAAAGAATACCATGAGTAAAGTAATCTCCATGTGAATTTCTTTTTTCTTTCTTGCAATTCCTAAAAATTTGTAGTACTTTGAAAATAGGAGGGAACAATGGAAAGAAAAGTAAAAGTAGTACAATATGGTACTGGAAAAATGGCTGTTTATACCATGCGTTATGTTTTAGAACATGGCGGTGAAGTTGTTGGAGCAGTGGATATAAATCCTGCTGTTATTGGAAAAGATATTGGAGAAATAATGGGCAAAGAACCAATGGGCATTGTTGTGACAAGCAAGGAGCATGCAGAAGAGATGCTTCAAACTGCTCAACCGGATATTTGTATTGTTGAAACAATGAGCTTATTAAAAGATGTTGGAGAAGCTTTATTGCTTTGTGCTCGTCTTGGTATCAATGCAATTACAACTTGTGAAGAAGCATTCTATGCATTTAATTCGAATCCTGTTTTAACCAATGAAATTGATTGCCTTGCCAAAGAAAATAACTGCACGATTACAGGAAGTGGTTATCAAGATATTTTTTGGGGACAATTGATTGCTTCATTGGCTGGTTCAACCAACAAAATTACAAAAATTAAAGGAAGTTCTTCTTATAATGTGGAAGATTATGGAATTGCGCTTGCCGAAGCTCATGGTGCTGGTCTTACTTTAGAAGAGTTTGACCAAAAAATTGCAAGTGTTGACCGCATGAGTGCTGAAGAACGTCAAAACTTGATTCAAAGTGGAAATTATGCGCCATCTTATATGTGGAATGTAAATGGCTGGTTAGCGGAAAAATTAGGATTACATATTACGAGTCAAAGTCAAAAATGTATTCCTCAAACTTATCATGAAGATATTTCTTCCTCAACACTTAATATGGTTGTTCCAAAAGGAAATGCAACTGGAATGAGTGCCGTGGTAACTACAGAAACAGAAGAAGGAATTACCTTAGAAACGGAATGTATTGGCAAAGTATATGGTCCTGATGAATTTGATAAAAATGAATGGACAGTATTAGGAGAGCCGGAAACGACTTTAGTCATTAATCGACCTCAAACGGTTGAACTGACTTGTGCCACAATTGTGAATCGTATTCCTGATGTTATCAATAGTCAGCCTGGATTTATTCCAACTTGTAGAATGCCAGAATTGACCTATAAATTAAATGCGTTAAATACGTATGTGAAAGATTAACGAGGACTCTTCCAATGCGAAGAGTTTTTTTGTTTTCAAAGCTTTGTCTTCTATTCCTGTACACTTTTATCGAATGAATAGAATAGAAAAAAGAAACAAATTACAGCTTTAATCAACAAGATATAGACTGATTTGAAAAATATAAATTGACTATTTTAAGAGGAGTTGATGATAAATATACATATGAATTGAATGAAAATAAAAAACCTATACTTCGTATGCCTTTAGACTATGATAGTGTTTATAGTTATGAACACTTAAAAGCTATTGAATATGCTATAAAGAATAATATTTATTATAACAGGTGGCGGAAATAATGAATGAGTATGAAAAAGAATTAGAGAAAGCTTTACAAGAATATTTTGATAAAGAAATAGAGATAACGAAAAATATGACGCAGGAAGAAGAAAGAAAATATATAAAGGAAAACAACAAAGAAGAAGAAGTGAAACAAATATATAAAAAAATAAAGGAAAAATATGGAGCACTTGAAAATAAATAGAGTCTTTTATTATGCATAACTCGATAGAAATTAAGTGTGGAAATTACTTTATTTCCCAAAGAAATGTTGATAAAATTGTGAAAAAGTTATAAAAAAATGATAAAATAAAATGCAATAGTAGTTACTAAAAAAGTAAGATGTATCGATGCTTTGGACACGAAACGAATGTATGCCCTAATATTGATTTAGGAAATGAATAAATAAGAGCATATGTTACTCGTAATCATTTAAAAAAAGAAACAAATTGAATAGAACATGCTATAATAAAATAAGAAAGCAATGAAAAAAGCTATCGTTTTAAGGACACTAGAATTGAATCTAGAAAAAGGAAACCAACTTTTTGTTAAAAAACGTGATTTGTGAGGGTATTATGGGAAAATTAAAGAAGATTTTTAAAACAGTTATTATTTTTATTCTGATTATGTTAGGCATTTGTTTTACTTGCAGTGTTTTTAAATTTTTACAAGGCGAAATTGTGCTTCATGAAATTCTTCCCAAAACAGGCCTTTATTTTCTTTACACAATTGGTTATGGCGCTTTAGAGGAAGATGCTTTCTTACAGAACTTCTTTGCAATGATTGGAATTATTTCTATTGCTTTAATGTCAACATTTTTAACACTGAATTTATTTTGGAGATTTGATGATGTTCTTTTACAAAAAAAGGTCGATTTTGACTTTTCAAATCAGCGCTTTTTCTTTCATTTTACCAATAAAGGAAAGACGATTTGTAATATGAAAGCTAGCTTTTTGCTTTATGATACTCTCACGAACGAGGGGATTGAGGGACCAAGAGAATATTTTATGCCTTTACTGTTAGAAAATGCTTCTTGGAACATTTCCCTTTCCTTAGAAGAAACATTTTGGTATGACGCATTTTTAAGCATTCTTCGAAATGATGCAAAACATTTATATTGTACATTTTCCTTTGTAGATACGAAATCAGGTCAAGAAAGTATTCGTGTTGAAGAAATTTTACCAAGCTATTGTCAAAATGAAAGAAAAGAAGCGTTGACAGTGAACATGATACAACAGCCTATTTTCATTCGAACAGCAAATTTAAAAATGATTGAGAATGGAACAAAATTACAACTTTCTCATTCTAAAAAAATGAGCACCTTAGCTTACCAGCAACTCAATCAAGTGAAAGATTTTATGATGGTTTATTATAGCTTTAGACAACATCCTCTTAACTTAGAAAAATATAAGTCTAGCGATACGTATCTTACATTTGGCATTCAAAGTTCCAAAAAGCTACAGCTTGATTTAGAAATAAAAACGCTTGACCAAGCGCAATTTACTTATCCGATTCAAGTCCAACCAGAAAAGACAGAAATCAAAATTTTCGTGAAAGAGATTCCACTATACTTAGAGCAAGTTCATGAAATCTGTTTTATCATTCGAAAAAAAGGAAACTTGAATGCGAATGAAATGACGTTGACGGATATTCAAATTCATGTGTGCTAGCAGACTAGTAACAGAACAAAAAAAGATTAGAAATAGGTTGATGTATGATGGAGAAATTTCAAGCAATTAAACGGGCCAGCATTTTGGGAATGCTTGGCAATTTATTTTTACTGTTGATAAAGGGAATTGTTGGATTCCTAACCAATAGTCAGTCGATGATTGCTGACGCTTTTAATAGTGCAGGAGATATTTTTTCTTCGATTATGACATTCATAGGCAATCGCATTGCATCTCGTCCTCGAGACCAAGATCATCATTTAGGACATGGAAAAGCAGAATATATTTATTCAATGTTCATTAGTATTGCCATGGCTATTTTAGCAATAGAAGTTTTTAAAAGCTCGATGACCTCTCTCTTTTTTGGCAATCATTATGTTTTTTCGATTTGGTTAGTATTTGTGTGTATCATCACCATTTTTGTAAAGTTATTTCTTTATTTATATACACATAAACTGAGTCAAAAGTATAAAAACCTATTATTAGAAGCCAATGCCAAAGATCATCGCAATGATTGTGTAATTACCTTTTTTAACTTAGTTGCTTGCCTTTTAAGCTTGGGTGGTGTAATGGTCATTGATAGTCTTGTCGGAATGCTCATTGGCCTGTGGATTTTTTTATCCGCTTTTAAAATCTTTTTAGAAAGCTATCATGTTTTAATGGACAAAGCAATGGATGAAGCAACCGAGAAACAAGTCTTAGAACTTGTAAAAAGCCATCAGGAAGTGCTACGAGTCAATCATTTTAATGCAACTCCAGTGGGCTATCGTTATCAAATCTCTTTTACTATTTTTGTAGATGGCAACTTATCTACCTTTAAAAGCCACGAAATTGCCAATCACTTAGAAAAAGAAATTGCCCAAAAGATTCCTGAAATTTACCTCACAGTAATTCATGTGAATCCACAAAAAGTCGAAACAAAAAGCAAGGACTAGATGACTCTCTAGCCTTGCTTTTTTTATTGAATTTCAATTTGTTTCTTAGGTTGTTCTTTTGGTTCTTTTGGAACACTGATTTTTAAGACTCCATCTTTGAAAGAAGCTTCAATTTTATCTTCTTCAACCTCACCGATGTAAAATCTTCTTTGCATTTGTCCATAGAATCTTTCTTGACGGATAAAATCTTTACCTTCTTCTTTATCACTTTGTTCTTTGTTCGCAGTGATTGTTAAGTAACCATTGTTGCATTCAACAGAAATATCTTTTTTATCAAATCCAGGTATATCTGCTTCAATATGCACAAGTCCTTCCTTTTCGTATACGTCACATTTCATCATTGCTGTTTCTTTGGAATCAAAGAAATCATCAAAAAAGTGATCCAAATAAAATTTTCTTGGTAACATAATTGTTATCCCTTCCTTTCATTTTTAGTTATAGCACCAGTTTTAGCACTTGTCAAGCTAGTTTGCTAAAAAAGATAAAAAACAAGACTTCAAAAAACGACAACTTCCGTTTATAATAAGAGAGAAGGTGATTGCATGAAAAAAATAACCATTGTTGGCTGTGGAGCTTATGGACTTGCTTTAGCAACAGTGCTTCATCCACAAAATCAAGTGACTGTTTATACCAAATTCCAAGAAGAAAAAGAGGAAGTGGAACAAAACCATCGTCGCGACAAAGTCTTAAAAGATGTGTTTCTTCCTCCTTTTCAAGTAACTTGCTCAGCCGAAGAAGCCATGCAAGGAGCTGACTTTGTCATTTTAGCGATTCCATTTGTATTTTTAGAACAAACATTTTTAGAAATTTTACCTTACCTTCCTGCACAAACAACAATTGTGATTGCAACCAAAGGATTAGATGTGACTACAGGTAAAACAGCTTATGAATTGTTAAAAGAACAAACAGCACTTCCTATTTTTGTTTTATCCGGTCCTACTTTTGCACAACATTTAGCCACTTTTGAACCAGCCATTCTTACGGTTGCTGCTCCCTCAATTGAGGCCTATCTTACTTTGAAAAAGTGTTTTCCACCATCTGTTTTTTTGGAATATACTGCTAGTCCAATCGCAATTTCCTACTGTGGAGCAGTTAAAAATGTTTTTGCCATACTCTATGGTTATTTGGTAGGCAAAAATGCTTCTGCGACTTGCAAAGCAGCAATTTTATATCGTTCCTTACAAGTATTTTCCTCTTTTCTTCAAAAATTAGGTTGTTCAGAAGAGAGCATCTTAACAGCCGCTGGGGTTGCCGATTTTTATATGACTGCTGAAAATCGTGAAAGTAGAAATCATACTTTTGGTATTTATCTAGCAACCAAGTCACAAGAAGAGATTTCTAACTACTTAAAAAACACGACAGTGGAGGGTGTTACCACTTTAAAGGCCTGTCTTACACTCATTGAAAAACAAAACATACAAGGAACTATTTTTCGAATTCTTGAAGAACTAGTCAAAGGAAAAGTCTATTCTCCCCAAGAAATATTAGAGGCTTTAGTTGAATGAGTACCTATATTCAGCCAATTATGAGTGCTTGCCTTTTTTTCCCAATTCTTGCTTTTTTTATTACGATTCCTTATTTGATTTATGAGTATCGAAAATTTGGTTCAGTGTTACTTTTTCGAACCATCATTGTTTATAGTTTTGTTTTGTATTTATTGATTTGTTATTTTTTGGTTATTTTACCACTTCCAGAAAGAGCACTAGTAGCCCATTATACCTCTCCACAATGGCAATTAGAGTTCGGTCGATTTATCAAAGACATCCTTGCCACGACTTCTTTGAAATGGAATGAGTTAGGAAGCTATCTTTCTTTTTTTCGTTCTTCTACCGTCTACACCGTCTTATTTAATTTTGTATTAACAATACCCTTTGGAGTTTATTTACGTTATTATTATCAGAAAAAATGGTATCAAGTGTTGCTACTGACCTTTTGTTTAAGTCTTTTCTTTGAGTTGACGCAGTTAACAGGACTTTATGGATATTATCCACGAAGCTATCGTCTTTTTGACGTTGATGATTTATTTATCAATACATTGGGAGGTTTCTTTGGTTTTCTTCTTGCACCCCTTGTCATGCGCTTCTTACCAACACGAGATAGCCTGGACCAAAAAGCCTTTCAAAAAGGAAAGAAAGTTTCTTTAATGCGAAGAGGTTTTGCTTACTTTATTGATTGTGTCTTTCTTATCTTTATTGTTGGTTTTTGTTCTTACTTTTTTCCACAATTAGAAAGTAGGAATTTCTCCTTTGGTTATTATTGCATCAGTGCTGGTATTTTATTCCTTTTATTTCCAGTGTTATTTGAGGGAAGAACGATTGGTAAATTTGTATTAAAAATTCGGCTTGTGAACGAAAAGGGCGATGTTCCTAAATGGTATCAATCCTTTTTTCGCTATCTATTGCTGCACTTTGTCATTACTCCTACACCTTATTATCTTATCCTTTTCCAACATCTTCCATTTCCAACGCTTTGGAAACAGGTGATTTGCGTGATTTTAGGTATCAATTATCTTCTTTTTCTCATCCAGTTTTTCCTCATTGCCTGTGGAAAACGAAAGCTTTTTGGTTATGAAAGGAGTAGTCATACCCAAAATGAGAGTACGATTGTAGGAGAGGGGACTCCCCTTGATTCAGAAACGCTTGATGAATAGAAGTTGTGCTTTCTAAAAAACAAAGAGGAAAAATTTGGACTTGTCTCATCAAGTGAAACTCTCTTTTGAAAAAAGCAAAACAGGATTAGGACTCAACGTCATTTACTTGGATTCCTACTTTACTTTTCCCCCTTATTAGTGTTATTCTTACAGTAAGAAGAATATTTTCCAAGTGCTTCTTAATAGAATTTTTGAAATAGAAAAGGAGATTGATAAAAATGAAAATAGAAGTAAAGAAAACGATGATGCCAACCATTTTAAAATCCATCATCTTAATCGTCATTGGTTTATTATTAACCTTTATGGCAGATGCCACTTTAGTTTCTCTTTCTTATGTGTTAGGAGGAATGCTATGTGCTATTGGGGCTGTTGCCATTATTCAGTTCTTTAAAACAAAAGAAAATACTGCTTTTTTAGGACAGTTAAATATTGTTTATGGCGTCATTACCGTGATTGCGGGTGTAGTTTTAATTATTTATCCGAATATTGTAGGTAGTTTGGTTCCTATTTGTATTGGAATTGGCGTCATTGTTAGTAGTTCTATCAAAATTCAACAGGCCCTTTCTATAAAAGCCTATGCTACAACTTCTTGGAAAGTGAGTTTCGTTGCTGCCTTTTTAAGTTTGATTTGTGGCTTGATTATTCTATTTAATCCATTTAAAACAGCATCTCTTGTTACGCAAGTTGTAGGCATCTTTATTTTGATTTATGCTGTTTTAGATTTAATTTCTACTTGTTTACTGAAAAAAACAACTACAACAATACAGATGGAAGTCTTCCAAGAATCTCATCAGGACCAGGGACGTTCTTCTAAAAAGAAAGTAAAAGATGCAAAAATTGTGAAAGAAGAGGTTAAAAAGGAGTCAAAAAAGGATGAAAAATAATCTCAATTTGCTGAATATATCAGATAGTATCAATCGTTTTGGTCATAAAATTGAAACGTTTTTAAATGACAACTATCAAAATCCATTGTTATGGATTGCCATTTGTGTTGTCTTATTTGGACTTGCTGCTTGGGCAATTAATTATTTTAATAAACGTTAGAAAGAAGGACGGATGCCTCGCTTGAGGCGGAAGTCTTTCTTTTCTTTTTTTACAAATTGTATTATAATACAACATGAACGGAGTAAAACTATGGAAAATATGGGAAAAGTTGGAGAAAATTACGTCATTCATAGTTATAAACACAATGGACAACTCTATAAAAGCTGGGATGAAGCAATCTTATTAGAAAAAACAGATACTTATTATGTTTTTGGAAATCAAAAAACAAAAGTGACAGAGGTCGATGGCAGAACTTGGTATACAAAGGAGCCAGCTATTCTCTTTTATTTTAAAAATCATTGGTTTAACATTATTGGTCAATGTAAAGAGAAAGGACTTACTTTTTATTGTAATATGACTTCTCCCTTTATTATTGAAGAGGGAGCCATTAAATATATTGATTATGATTTAGATGTTCGTATTTTTCCAACAGGAAGTTTTAAAATTTTAGATCGTAGAGAATATGCTTATCATAAAAAGAAAATGGCTTATTCCAAACAGCTAGATTCAATTTTAAAAAGAGAATTGTCTACGCTTATTGAAATGATTCGACAGGTAGATTATTTCTTTCAACCGGAAACAATCGAAAAATATGTCAACATGTATCAATTAGAAGTGAAAAAATCAAAGGAAAAGATGGCACTTTGATTTTTTTAATTTTCCCTTAAAAAAATGGACTAATTTTTCCTTTTTGGCATATAAAATAATAATGACTTTCAGATTTTTGATAAAAATTAAAAAAGTCTATTGACAAAGTATTTTTGCTCTGTTATAGTAGTCCCTGTCACTTGAAAAAAGTGTCAAAAAGAGTCCAAATGAAAAGTTCAAAAAATGTCAAAAAAGTTGTTGACAAGAAAACTTGTCATTTGGTATATTGGTAATGCGTTCCGAGTTTTCGGTAACCGATTTAACATGTCAAATACAGAAAAAAATCAAAAAAGAAAAAAGTAGTTGACAAAAGATGATAAGTTTGGTATACTGAAAACGCACTTGTAAAAAGAGCGCAGCAAATGATCTTTGAAAACTAAGCAAAACGTCAATTTTCTAGATAGTCAAGGAATTAAACTTAAAAGATGAAATAAAATGTTATTTTTTTTATGAGAGTTTGATCCTGGCTCAGGATGAACGCTGGCGGCATGCCTAAGACATGCAAGTCGAACGAAGTGGCCCATTGAAGAATGCGTGCTTGCACAAATTTGGATTTGGATTCCCACTTAGTGGCGCAAGGGTGAGTAACACGTGGGTTATCTACCTTCGAGACTGGAATAACAGTTAGAAATGATTGCTAATGCCGGATGATATGTAGAATGATACGTTATTCTATATTAAAAGGAGCCTTTAAAGCTTCACTTGAAGATGAGCCTGCGCCGTATTAGCTAGTTGG
>CANQOD010000024.1 GCA_947625395.1 uncultured Bacilli bacterium | reverse complement strand
TGATGATAAATGGCAGGTAGGTAGTGTTTTGGAAACAACCAAAAATGAATTCACTAAATTTTCTTTTAATTATGCACCATATTTAGATATATATGATCAAACCAATGTTCCTTTAATAAATGCTATTGAACATGCACAACAAATAAGAGATGTATTAGGTCAAATAAACTTATTATCAGAAGCGAAAATTTGTATCAATGAATATCAAATATTAATAAGAGAGTTGGCATTTGAAGATATAAGAAAAAAAATTTCGCCCCTGAAGCTAGGTCGAAAGACCTAGCATTTTTGTATATTACTAAGCTTTATAAGAATTTATAGGGATTAAATAAAAACTTTGAATTGAATTTTAGGTAGCAATTTTGAAAAAAAATATAGTTTTTTTATATAAGATGATAATTATAATAGAATCAATTGTTTGACAATTACACTGAAAAATGATAAAATTTCAGTGTAATTGTCAAGAAAGAAAAGGGATTAATATGAAAAAAGAGAAGAAAATCAATTATAAAATTGATAGTAATGTTCTTAAAAATTATGTAGAAGCTATTAATTCAATTAAAGAACCTATGAGTCAAATTAAGGAACAACTTAATGAATCGCTTCAACCAATGCAAGAGCAACTAAAAAGTATTCATACTATGTCTAATGTAATAAAGGAACTATCAATCAATTATCCAAATGAACAATCAAAAATATTTACTGATACTATAAAGCAAATAATGAATACCAATAATGGAATGCTTTCTACAAGAATGATAGAACCACTAAATATCAGCAGACAATATCTATCAATGATGGAAAAAAATAAAGATATTGAAAAGATTTCAAGAGGTATTTATCTTTCACCAAATGTTTTTGAGGATAGTTATTTTTCCTTTCAACAAAAATATAAAAAAGCTATTTTTTCACATATGAATGCTCTATATTTTTATGATATGACTGAAGAATTTCCATATAATTATACAGTGACTGTTCCACAAAGTTATCATGTTGATACAGTAAATGAAAAATGCAATGTTTTTTATGTATCAGATGACATATATGAAATAGGTGTTACTGAAGTTGAAACACCAAGCGGAAATAAAGTTAGAGCTTATGATAAAGAAAGATGTATTTGTGATATTATAAGATCAAAAGGCAGAATGGATCCTGAACAAGTAAAAAAATCTATTAAACAATATATTCAAAGTAAAGACAAAAATGTAGGAAAGCTATCTGATTATGCGAAAAGAATGGGAATAAGTAAAAAAGTAATGGAAATGGTAGGTATATATTATGAGTAATTCTTCTCAAGCAGTAAAAGATAAACTAAAAATATTTCTAGAGAAAAAAATGTAGATTTTAACACTGTAATGAGATTTTATATGTATGATAGATTTGTTGAACGTTTATCAAGAAGCAAATACAAAGATAATTTTATATTAAAAGGTGGTTTCTATTTGAGTAAATTATTTGGATTAGAGAATAGAAGTACTATGGATATTGATACTGCAATAAGAAAAACAAAATTTACCGAAGAAAATATTGTTAAAATGATAACAGAAATTATTAATATAGATGTAGATGATAATGTAAAATTTGCAATTAAAAAAAACTGAATTAATTCGTGATGAAGATGAGTATGGTGGATTAAGAATTACAATAAATTTTATGCTGGAAAATATAAGAGATAGTTTTCATATTGATATAGCTACAGAAGATCCAATATATCCTGGCCCCAATAATTATAAATATGAATCACTAATAGGAAATGAAGTATATAAGGTATGGTCATATAACTTAGAAACAGTACTAGCTGAAAAAATAGAAACTATACTTAGCAAGTTAGAAACAAGCAGTAGAATGAAAGACTATTATGATATTTATTTAATTCATAAGTTTAAATTCAATAAAATTAATAAAACTGAATTTAGGAAAGCAACAGAGAAAACTTTTGAAAAAAGAGAATTTAATGAAGATTTAATTGTAAACTTAAATGTACTTAAGGATAGTAAGATACTAAGGGATAAATGGACAAGTTATTCTAGAAAGAATAGTTATGCTAGAAATCTAGAATTTGATGAAACTATAAAATGCTTAGAAGAGTTTATTGACATAATAGTATCAATCGCTATATAAAGCAAAATAAATTTTAGATAGTATTTAAGTAGTAAAAATGATGAAAAATATCAATCAGTTTTATATAAAAAGTAATCACTTCCAAAACATGTCAACTTTTGATAGTTTTGGAAAAATATTTCCAAAACTTGACTTTGCGCTAAATTGAATATATACTTATAGCAGAGGTGAATACTTATGATAGAAAGGACAGTATATCTTGAACAGTTAAAAAGGTTTAAAGATAAAGATTTAATTAAAGTTATTACGGGAATAAGAAGATGTGGAAAATCTACCTTATTTGAATTATTTATCAATTACTTAAAAGAGATAGGCATAAAAGATGATCAAATCATAAAGATCAATCTTGAAGATGCTGATTATCAGTTTGAAAGTTATAAGGAACTTTATGATTATGTAAATAAACAATTGGATTCTGAAAAACAATTTTATGTGTTTTTAGATGAAGTTCAAAATGTTCCTATGTTTCAAAAAGCAGTAGATAGTTTGTATATAAAGAAAAATGTTGATGTTTATATAACAGGTTCAAATGCTTATTTATTATCTGGAGAACTTGCAACATTATTGTCAGGAAGATATGTAGAAATAAAATTATTGCCCTTATCATTTAAGGAATATTTAAGTGCATTTAATCATTCAAATAAAAGTCGGTATGAGTATTTTTTAGATTATATGAAGTATGGTGGTATGCCAGGTAATCTATCAATACTTCAAGATAATCCAAATGATTTAGATACATATCTAGAAGGTATATTTACTACAATCGTTTACAAAGATATAATCACAAGAAATCATATAACAGATAAGATGCTTCTAGAAAGTGTATTAAAATTTATATTTGATAGCATAGGTAGTCCAATATCGACTAAAAAAATAAGTGATACATTAACAAGTAGAGGAATGCATACAAGTAATCATACAGTTGAAAACTATCTATCTGCATTTGTCGAAAGTTTTTTGATATATAAAGCTGAAAGATTTGATGTTAAAGGAAAGAATTTACTTGCTAGGGATTACAAATACTATGTTGTGGATCAGGGCTTAAGAAGCTATTTATTGGGTAAAAAAGCGGATAGTGATATGGGACATATATTAGAAAATATAGTTTATCTTGAATTGTTAAGAAGAGGATATAAAGTATATGTTGGAAAAGTAGATGACTTAGAGATAGACTTTGTTGCTGAAAATAGAGATGGGTTGAAATATTTTCAAGTTGCATTAACTGTTAGAGATGATCATGTATTAGAAAGAGAACTAAAATCGTTACGGAAAACAGGTGACCATTATCCAAAATATTTAATCACTTATGATATGGATATGGAAACTGATTATGATGGGATAACAAAAGTGAATATCGTTGATTGGCTATTAAATGAATCGTAAAAAGAAGAAAGATTTTACCTATACAAATGTATCAATTATAAAAAACGAAAAAAGCTTATAAAAAAAAGATTAAAATCTTTTCATAAGAGAGAATACACGAAAAATAGTGGCCCCCTGAAGTGAGAGCAGAAGCTTTCTCATTTTGTTTTATTTACAGGAATTATGGGAGTTTAAGAAACAAAACAAAAACTGTTGAATGAATTTTTAGGTGGCATTTAGGTGGCAAAAAAATTTGATTTTAAATCCTTAATTTATTGGTTTCTAACACATGTTAACAATAATACGGATAAATGATACAATATCCGTATGAATGAACAAAGATGCTAAATTCACTAAGGAAAATGTTGAAGAGATGATTAAATCAATTATCTCAACAGATATAAATGATAGAGCCTTGATATACTTTGTAGAGATTGGTAATATACGTGAAGAAGATCAATATGGAGGCTTTAGAGTAATTTTAAAGACAAAAAAGGCACGAAGTCTTGATGCTTCCTGAAGTGAGAGCGAAAGCTCTCTGATTGAATAGAATAGAAAAATAGAAAGGACGCAGTCGAAAAAGTTGAACTCGATTGATGAAACAAAATACGATGGAAAAAATATACAATCAATTGGTTCGTGATAAAATTCCCACTATCATTTCTCAAGACAATCAAGTGCCCGTTCCTCGAATTTTAGATGACGATGCATATAAAAAAGCATTAGAGTGCAAACTAGTAGAAGAATGTGAAGAGGTTCTCCAAGCCACAACTTCTCAAAGCCGAATCGAAGAGCTAGCAGATGTCATTGAAGTCGTGCGTGCCTTAGCAGCCGTAGAACAACAAACTTTTGAAGAAGTTTGTGCCATTGCGAAAACAAAAAGACACAAACGAGGGGGCTTTTCACAAAAAATATATTTAGAGAAGATTACAGAATAAAGATGTCAATTCTTTAAAAGTTCTTCATCTTTGCTTGATTCTCAAAAATAAAAAGAGTACAATGAAAAAAAAGAGGATGGAGTGATACAATGGCTACAAAAAGTCAAACTGTCAATAAAAAATCGACCAATCAAGGAAGAACAATCTTACTTGTTATTGGAATCTGTTTAGTGATTGGCGCTGCACTTGTTTTAAGTCTTTTATATTTTGGTAAAGAAGCGACCCAAAAAGAAAAAGAGAACAACAGCAAAACGCCAACAGTGGAAGAGAAAGGACCAACAGGTGATTTTGATTTTATTCATGAAGTTGAAAGAATCGTTGTCACAAGTAAAAGCGAAGAATATCATACCAATTTGGTTGATATCAAAGTCAACGTCAATGAAGCAAGTGGAGAAAAGATTCAATACATCTATGTTTCCAATACAGGCTTTGGACAAGACGAAGTACGCTATACCGTGGATGAGCAAATCATCGATTGGCCAATTTCTGAAACACAAGATGGACAAGAACATACTATTTACATTACAGTCGTAGATGAAAATGGGGATGTCGGACGTGAAACAGCTTTATATACTGTTGATTTAAGATAGACGTTTCTTATAAAAAACGTCTTTTTCTAAGCATAGAATATATCAGGTGGTCATATGTATATTTCTATGTCAGAATTTCTTCATCGCTATGAAACGGAAAAACTGAATTTGATTGATATTCGTCCGCATGCGATTTATTTAAAAGGAAGCATCCCAGGAGCCAAGAATATTCCTTATACCATTTTAAGTAGGATGCCAAAGAAGTATTTAGAAGTAGGAAAAACTTATTATATTTTTTGTGAAGAGGGGTATTATACAAATAAATTAGTCGAAGAATTAAAAGACAAAGACTATCAAATTATACAAATTAAAGGTGGATATCAAGCACTTTAACAAGATACCTTTCCTTTCTTTGTATAATAGGAGAGGGTGTAAGCATGGATTTTCTTCAAGAGGTTATCACAGTATTAACTGAATTTGTAAAAACGGGTGGACCGTTTTTTGGCGTTTTTATCATTTTATTAGAATCTGTGATTCCAGCACTACCATTAGGTGTTTTCATTACCTTAAACATGCAAGCGTTTGGTATTCTCTTTGGTTTTTTTCTTTCTTGGTTGGCAACCTGTTTAGGATGTTTGTTATCCTATTTCCTTTTCTATTATCTTGTCAGTGATTTTTTGAATCGAATGATTAAAAAGCACCAAAAAGAGTTGAAAAAATTAGAAAAAAAGTTACGGACCATTCCTTTTTCTCATTTTGTCTTGTTGGTCGCACTTCCTTTTACGCCAGCATTTTTAGTGAATATTGCCTGTGGACTTTCTAAAATGTCCTTGAAAAAATTTGTGATGGGCATTTTATTAGGAAAGCTATCGATTGTCTTCTTTTGGGGCTTTGTCGGAACAAGTGTCATCGAAAGCATTACCAATATTAATACCATTATAATTATTTCTCTTTTATTAGTTGCTTCTTATCTTCTTTCCAAACTTGTCAGTAAACAGATGCACTTGAATGATGAAAACGACTTCTAAAAAGAAACATCTCTAAAAAAGCTCCTCCTTTCGAAGAGACACAGGATTTGACGTTTTTTAAAAAAAGAATACTTCTAGAAAAAAGAAAACGCCAAACTTATGTTATAATAAGAGAAAGAGGAGGTTACTATGGAATACGTTATTATTGTCCTTTTAGTGATTTTAATTCTTTTAACAATATTATCTCTTACAAAAAATATCAATGAGGGAAATATTACAGAAAGATTATCGAAACTAGAAATCGACATGATTAAAGAATTAAACACCTTTAAAGAGGGACTCAATCAAAACTTAAATCAGGACTTTGAAAAATTAAATGAACAAGTCGAGAAAAGACTTTTGCTTATCAACGAAAAAGTCAATGAACGACTGGACCAAAACTTTGAAAAGACCAACAAGACGTTTGTTTCTGTTGTAGAACGACTATCTAAAATTGATGAAGCACAGAAGAAAATTGATACACTTTCAAGTGATATTGTATCTTTACAGAGCATTTTAACCGATAAAAAAAGTCGAGGTATTTTTGGAGAAGTCACCTTAAAACATGTGTTGACAAGTGTCTTTGGAGAAAAGAACGATGCGATTTATCGCCTCCAATATCCACTTCCAAATGGCACGATTGTCGATTCTATTTTGTTTGCTCCTGAGCCACTGGGAACCATTGCGATTGATTCTAAGTTCCCACTAGAACACTATGAAATGATGATTGATAAAAAGCGAAGCAAAGAAGAAAGAGAACTCGCAGAACGGGCCTTTAAACAGGATATGAAAAAGCATATTGATGCCATTCATGATAAGTATATCTTAGAGGGAGTCACCACCAATCAAGCCATTTTATTTCTTCCCGCCGAAGCCATTTTTGCTGAAATCAATGCCTATCATCAAGATTTATTAGCGTATTCTTATCGGAAAAAAGTTTGGATTACTTCTCCTACAACCTTAATTAGTACATTATCCATCATTCAAATGATTATTAAAAATATGGAGCGCGACCAATATACGACGATTATTCATCAAGAACTCAATAAATTAGGCTTAGAATTTGGTCGTTACAAAGAGCGTTGGGACAAACTTGCACGCAGTATTCAAACCGTTAGTCGTGATGCGGAAAATATTTCCATTACGACCGATAAAATTCAAAAGAAATTTGAAAGTATCCATGATGTTGATATGGACCAGTTAACCATGAAAGAAGAAGAGTAAACTTCTTTTTTTTCGTATAAAGATTTTTTTTCTTTGTATACTAAAGTTAGAATTGTAATAAGTTATTATAGGTGACTTTAGTTTGCGAATCATTTTCTTTTTAGTGGGGATTTTCCTGGTTACCCATACATTTCTTGTCGCACTTCTTTTCTTGAATTTGCTTACCATTGGTTATACATTTTCGGAGTATGTCGACTATCTTATTACACATTCCGTTTTCCTACAATTTGGATTAGGAATTCTTTGTTTCAGTTTCGCATGGAGGAAAGGAAGAGAATGTAAATGATTTATGTTTATGATATTTTATTGAATTTTAATGATGGGATTCCATATGAGTTTTTTGAATGGAATGAACAAGATACCATTGACCATATCAAAAGAGCCCCTCTTTATAAAGTGAATCGGATGACCCTTGCAGATTTATTGTATGGAGAAGTGGAGGTTTCAAAAGATTTTTTAACTGAAATTGAGGGAAAAACAGAGCTTTATGACCATGGAATGATTCAAAAGCTTCCCTTTGTTGCTTTGTTTACCGATGGCACTCTTGCGATTGCGGTAGAGTTTAGTGCCCAAGGAAAGAGCATTTATAAAAGTAGAATGCTCTTAGATGAAGAAGAGGAAATGCTTGAATTTGCTTATGATTTAAAAGAAGCTTCCCTTGCTTATCGAGTCCTTTCGAAAGAAGTTCTTCACCTAGAAACAAGAATGGAACGCCAAATCAAGCACTTTTTAAAACAAGAATTTCAACGAGCCATTGCCGAGAATCAACAAGAAAAAATTCAATATTTTTACGAAGAATGTTTTGAAGAAACAATCAAGAAACAGGACAATGCTGGGGAAAAAATCTTAGCAAGCTTAGAAGAATTAACAATGCCTCATAAAAAACTCTATCTGTTGTTAAAAAATTCCTATCAATTAAAAAAGTAGACAAAATAGAAAAAACAGCTATAATAATAGGGCAAAGAAGGAATTTTAATGGCTCTTAATTTTACAAAAGAAATGTATGAAAAAGCCCCTTATCTTTCTCAAGAAGAGGGAAAACATTCAAGATGGAAAGCTTATTTAAAAGGAACAGACAAGTATCTGATTAAAGAATTTGTAAGAACAGATGATGGAGTGGAAGCCAAAGCCCAAGTTTCCCGCTTACTTGCAAATCCTGCCGTTACTGGTGCTGGTTATCCGCTTGATTGGGTCAGTGTCGATGGCGAAATGATTGGGTATTTGTGTTCCTGGTTTCAAAATGCGTATTCCTTTGCTTATGCGGGGACAACCAATCTTCCCGCCTTTACGCTAGCGGAAAAACAACAAGCGGTCCTCGATACAACGGCACAATTAAAGGCATTTCATCAAAATGGATTTATTGTTGGAGATGTCCGAGGCTCGAATCATTTAATTGATAAGACAGGTGGTCATCTCATCGACTTTGAAGATAGTTTTGTTGTTGGCGATGAAAAGATTTGTAATGCGCCTTTTTATTTTTACCATGAAGAAAACAAAACGCTTGCCATCAATCTAGCGACCCAAGAGGAAGATTGTCGGAAACAAAATTTGATTCATATTGGCTTTTTATTGGGAGTGGAACTCGAATATCCCATGTATGCTTTAAGAGAAAATGCCCTCTTATTATCGGATGCTTTCGGTGTTGATAAAGCGCTTCAAGCAATTGCCCAAGAAATTTTCTTTGGGGAACATCCTCCTTATTTTGACGCTTATCTTCCTTTTTTTCAGGATGAAGAAAAGAATCAATACGAGGGTAAGAAAATCCATAAGAAAATTCAAAAAGAATTGATAAAATGGTATCAATAAGGTAAAATGACAATAGGATAACGAGTATTAAAAATGAAAATGATTGTTGGAGGTAGAAAATGAACGTTAAAGAGATTATTGACAAGGAAGAGGAACTCATCGGACAGGAAATTGAATTACAGGGTTGGATTCGCAATCATCGTAAACAGAAAGATTTTGGATTTATTGCTTTTTCAGACGGCACTTGTTTTCAAACATTACAGATTGTTTATGAAAAAGAAATCAAGTCTTTTGAAGACATTCAAAAAATGCATATTGGAAGTAGCATTGCCGTCAAAGGAACGTTAGTAAAAAGTCCTAAGGCAGAGCAATCTGTGGAAGTGCAGGCGACTGAAATTCTTTTGTTAGGCGATGCCGGAGAAGACTATCCGATTCAAGCCAAACATCACAGTCGGGAATTCTTAAGAGAGCAAGCTTACTTAAGACCAAGAACCAATTTGTTTCAAGCTGTTTTTAGAGTCAGAAACGTGGCTGCTTTTGCGATTCATACCTACTTTCAAAGAAAAGGATTTTTGTATGTCAACACGCCTTTAATTACTGCGAATGATGGTGAGGGTGCTGGAGAAATGTTCCAAGTAACCACTTTGGATTTGGACCATCTGCCAAAGACAAAAGAGGGACAAGTTGATTTTAAAGAGGATTTCTTTGGTGAAAAAGTGGGTCTTACGGTAACGGGACAATTGGAAGCAGAAGCTTTTGCCCATGCATTTAAAAACGTCTATACATTTGGACCTACTTTTCGGGCTGAGAACTCCAATACGCAAAAACATGCGAGTGAATTTTGGATGATTGAACCGGAAATGTGTTTTTGTGATTTGAATGGATTAATGGATATTGAAGAAGAGATGTTGAAGTTCGTTGTAGAGGAAGTGCTTGAAAAAGCGAAAGACGAAATGGCATTCTTAAATCAATTTGTGGAAAAAGGATTGATTGACAAACTCCAGCGTTTAGTGAAGAGTCCCTTTACAAGAATGACACATCATGATGTGATTACGCTGTTAAAAAAGGCGGATGTGCAGTGGGAATTTCCGCCAGAATATGGAAAAGATATTGCCACAGAACATGAAAAATATTTGACAGAATACTTTGATGGACCTGTTTTTGTGACAGATTGGCCTAAAGAGATTAAAGCCTTTTATATGAAACTCAATCCGGATGGCGAAACAGTAGCTGCTGTCGATTTGGAAGTGCCAGGCGCTGGAGAATTGATGGGTGGTAGTCAAAGAGAAGAAAATTATGAACGCTTACATCAACGGATGCAAGAGTTAGGCATGAAAGAAGAGGGCCTTGAGTGGTATCTCAATTTAAGAAAATATGGTGGTTGTGTGCATGCAGGCTTTGGAATGGGGTTTGAAAGACTGCTCATCTATCTAACAGGTGTTGACAATATTCGCGATGTCATTCCATTCCCAAGAACGCCTGGCAATTGTTTATTTTAAAATTGAAAAGAAGCAATAGAAACGTCCATTTTATTTCTGAAGTCAAGAAATGAAGTTCCAGTTTCCATGGGCTTCTTTTTCTTTTTCCTTTGCATAATTGTTTCAAAAGCAAGGCATATTATTACTGAGGTGGAAAAATGAAAAAATTAGCAATCCTTAGTTTCTTTTGTTTGTTATTAGTCGGTTGTGCAGATATGATGAACACGCCAACCAAACGAGTAGAAGAATTTTTAGGAAAATATCAAATCATGGATAGGGAAGTCATCGAGCAATTAGAACATACCATTGAAAAGGACCAAACGCTTTCAGAAGAACAGAAAAAATCCTACCAAGCTTTAATGGAAAAACAATATCAAAATCTTTCCTATAAAATTAAAGAGGAAACCATTGATGGCAATCAAGCTACTGTAACGGTTGAAATTCAAGTATTTGATTATCAAAATGCCCTTACCAAAGCCGATGATTATATTGCGAAGAACGAAAAGAAATTTTCAACCGATGGGAAAAGAGATTTAGAAAAAGAGATGGATTATAAAATCACGCAAATGGAAAGCGTGACCGATAAGATTTCTTATACGTTAACATTCCCTGTGAAAAAAGATACGACAGAGAAAAGATGGGTTTTGGAAGACTTTCAAGAAGAGGACATTCTCAAGATTCATGGATTGTATAATTCTGAAAATTAAAAAACGAAAAACTTGTAAATATGGCATATTTTTGTTATACTCATCTTAACATAGGTGGTGAGTTGAATGCGAGAAGAAGAAAGGATGCAGTTTCCAAAAGCATACAAGAAAAGAATTGTCTTTACAGCGATACTTCTGTTGCTTGGAATTCTCTCATTAATGGGAACAACGTATGCCATATTTTCTTCGAATTTAAAAGGAAAAAATGTTGTTATTCATGCCAAAGAGGGTTCGTTTGATTTGACGTTTTATGAAGATGAAAGCTATCGTTTACAAAATACGTCAACGATGACAGAGGAAGAAGCGGCTGCTTTAGACCCCTATCATTTTACCATTGCGAATCATGGCGTCGCAGATGCTTATTATGAAATTGCTTTGCTAGAAGAGGGCAATACTGCGAACCAAGTTTCCAAAGAATACTTAGGCTATTCTTTAACGGGAGATGATGGCACGACTTTAAGTGGAACATTGTCCGAATTAGGCACTCCTATGAATGTAGTGCGAGCCAAACGTTTAGCAGTCGGGGAAACCGTCAACTACAATCTTCGGATTTGGTTAACTTCCGATGCGCCAAATAGTGAGATGGGCAAAACCTATCAAAGTAAAGTGGGTGTTTCTTCTGTACAGGCTCTTTCAACGTTTGCGGATTTTCTCATTCAAAAGGCCAATCAAGAGGGCACTTCTTATCAAAAAGGCAATCCAAGGGAGCTCTTTGCTTTTAACGAAGCTGCTACCAAGGATTCTACGCGCGTCATGAGTTATCGATATCTCGGGAATCGTCCTAATAATTATGTTTTGATGAACAATACGCTTTGGAGAATCATTGGTGTCTTTCAAGTCGATGCTTATGGCTATAATCCTCAAGTGAAGTT
>CANQOD010000023.1 GCA_947625395.1 uncultured Bacilli bacterium | reverse complement strand
GCAGCTACAGATGGTGCTATGGCACAAACTCGTGAGCACATCTTATTATCACGTCAAGTTGGAGTACCTCGTATGGTCGTATTCATGAACAAATGTGATATGGTAGATGACCCTGAGTTATTAGACTTAGTAGAAATGGAAATCCGTGACTTATTAAGTTCTTATGACTACGATGGAGATAACACTCCAATCATTCGTGGTTCAGCACTTAAGGCTCTTGAAGGAGACCCTAAGTATGTTGATGCTATCTATGAATTAATGGATGCAGTAGACGAATGGATTCCAACACCTGAACGTGACAACACAAAACCATTCTTAATGAGTATTGAAGATGTCTTCACTATCACAGGACGTGGTACAGTTGTTACAGGACGTGTTGAACGTGGTACATTAAAATTAAATGACGAAGTTGAAATCGTTGGTATCCGTGATACCCAAAAGACAGTTGTTACTGGAATTGAAATGTTCCGTAAACAATTAGACTTCGCAGAAGCAGGAGATAATGCCGGAGTATTACTTCGTGGAATCTCTCGTGAACAAGTTGAACGTGGACAAGTTCTTGCGAAACCAGGAAGTGTTCATCCACATAACAAGTTCAAAGCTGAAGTTTATGTTCTATCTAAAGAAGAGGGTGGACGTCATACTCCATTCTTCACAAACTATCGTCCTCAGTTCTATTTTAGAACAACAGACGTAACAGGTGTCATTACTTTACCAGAGGGTGTAGAAATGGTTATGCCTGGAGACAATGTTTCAATTGATGTTGAGTTAATCCACCCAATCGCAATTGAAAAAGGTACTAAGTTCTCTATCCGTGAGGGTGGACGTACAGTTGGTGCCGGAGTTGTTTCAGAAATCGTTGAATAATTTTTCAGGAGGGGCTTTATTAAGTCCCTTTTTCTTTTAAAGGAGATTCTATGAAGAAGAAAAAAATCATCATTATCAGTTCAGTTATTATTGTTTTTGCTGTCGCTATTGCTTTATATTTCATCTTTGCTAAAGACAATGAAAAAACTTCAAAGCCAAAAAATGAACTTACACAGGAAGAAAAAATCAAATATCATGGCGAAGAAGTGACCTTTAAAAAATATCGTGTTAATCAAGAGTTTATCTTAAAGATTCCTGAACTCTTTGTAGAAATGAGCGATGATGAAGTGAATCGTCGTTATACAAATCAGTTTAAACCAGGATTGATTTTTACCAATGATGAAATGGATGTAGAATTGTTTGTTCATGCAGCTAGTGATGCGCTTACTAATGAAACATTGCGTGCTTTTGTCGATAATTATAAAACAACGGTTGGTGGAGCGGAATTTACAACGGATGAAATTGTAACCGTGCAAAATAAAAGTGTGGCAAAGCTCAACTATACGATACAAAATGATACGACAAAAGAACTCCATCATGTCCTCTTTTTTTCAATGAATGATAAGGCGACCATGGTAGATTTCAAATATCCTAGTGAGCGCAGTAAAGAGTGGGATGCGATTTGTTCGTATACCTTAAAATCATTAGAGTTTACAAAATAAAAGAAGCTAGCAAATGGAGGAAGCACCTTTCTTTGTTCAAGAAATGGGGTGCAGTTTCCATTTTGATTAAGCTTCTTTTTTCTTGTCTTTCTTTTGCTCTTTTTGTGGTGTGCTTTTTTGAGCTTTATCTTTGTTAAAGTTCTTATATAAATTGTATGTTAAATTATTAATTGTATAATCAAATTCTCCAATGAATTCAGTGACAACTGCATTGTAACCAAGTTTCATCTCATTTAAACCTTGATATTTACCTGCATTTTCAAAAGAGCCGGAAATTCCATTAAAATTGATGTATTTATAATTTTTCTGTTTAGCATCTTCCATCATTCGCCATTTCATTAAATAATTAGAATTCAACTCTTTGTATTTTGGATGGAATCCCTCAATAATCATGTATCGTGCTTGGTCAAAATCTAGCGTTAAAGCGGCGCCAATAATCATGCCATTTGGATGTTCTTTTAATAAAGAAGTTGCCCAAACCATATTGTTTTTATAGGTATTTAGGAGTTTGTCTGATTCCATTTTTTGATTCAAAAATACTTGTTTTTTCTTTCCTGTGATTGTGCTGTCTTGGATTTTTTTATTCAAAAATTCGTTGTGGTCCATTTCTTTTTCATAGAGTTTTTTACTGTTGACAACAAATGTTTCTGTATTTAATTTTGCAAAATAAAGTGTCATGTTGTCTTGAAAATTTTTCCACAAATCTTGATAGTAAGACAGCTTTCTTGTGTATTTTCGCTTCACAAATTCATAGAAAGCATCAATATCTTTTTCTTCTCCTTTTTCAATTTCAACCCCACTTCGCATGGCTTTTTTTATTTTATAACGTGTTCGCTTATCAAAAGAATTGAAAATCATTTTAATATCTTTATTTAAAGTTACAATGGCTTCAAAACGAGGCTTTTCTGTTTCAAAATAGAGATTACTACCATGATATTGAAACCCACAAGCTTTTAAATTTTCTAAAATGATTCCAGCTTCATGATTGCTGTTTAAAATAGTGCCATTTTTAGAACGAATGTTGACGGGAATAAAAGGGTCTATTTTTAAGGACATAAATCCTTGCTTTGATAAGAGCTTTTTCAGTTTGGTCATCAGTTCTTGGAGCAAAGTAACATTTCCATAGTCAAAGAGCATTCCTCGAGGAGCATATGCCATTTTGTTATTCATAAAAACCTCTTTAAAAATAATCAAAGAAGCGCCTATTAACTTTTCTTGGTCATCTAAAAAGCCAAGATAATGGATATCATAACCATTTGTTTTCATTGTGTTTCCATAAGCAACAGTTTGGTAAAAATTACGGTAGCGATGTTTCGTTGCATAATTTTGAAATGCTTCAGGAGTCAATGTGATAATTTGCATAAGGCTCCTCCTTTCTATGATTGATTATAACATATTTTTATTGATAAAAAAAGATTTAAAACAGGCTAAAACATAGTATAATAGAAGTAGGAGTGATAGAAATGTTCTTGGATAAAAAAATTTTGATTTTAGGCATGGCTCGCAGTGGTTATGAAGCTGCAAAAGTATTGATTGAACAAGGGGCGAAAGTTATTTTAAACGACCAAAAAGAAGAAGCCAAGCAAAAGAAAGAACAAGTAGAAGAACTGCGAAAATTAGGAGTTCATTGTATTTTTGGAAGTCATCCGGATGATTTATTTGATGAGAGTTTTGATTATCTTGTTAAAAATCCAGGGATACCGAATCACCATCCTTATGTTCAAAAGGCAGAAGAGCTTCATATTCCAGTTTGGAATGAAGTAGAAGTTGCTTACCATTTGTTGCCAAAAGACGTTACGTTAGTAGGCATCACTGGCACCAATGGGAAGACGACCACGACAACACTGACTTATGAAATTTTAAAAGAAGCCTTCCCCGGTCGTGTTCACTTAGGGGGAAATATTGGTTATCCTCTTTGTAGCTTACTGAAAGATTTAAAGCCAAATGACGTGATTGTAATGGAAGTTTCTTGTCAACAAGGTGCTAACTTTCATGCCTTTCATCCCCACATTGGCTTAGTTACAAATTTTTCGGAAGCACATATTGATTTTTTTGGAAGTTATGAAGCTTATCAGGATGCGAAAGCAAAAATGTTTTATCAACAAACGAAAGATGATATTGCGATTTTAAATATAGAAAATCGCGATGTCATAAAAAAATTAGAGGGTATTTCTTCTCAAACGAAATATTTTTCCAGTCAAAATGAAATTAATGGCTGTTACTTAAAAGAGAATGCCATTTATTATTATGATGAGAAAATCATTGACCAAGACCAAATTCGGCTTAAAGGAATTCATAATATGGAAAATATCATGGGTGCTGTGATGATTGCGAAAGAGTTTGCTGTTCCAAAAGAATGTATCACAAAAGTGCTTCAAAACTTTAAAGGTGTGGAACATCGACTAGAATATGTTGGGACAGTAAAAGGGGTACAATATTATAATGATACAGAAGCAACCAATATTAAATGTAGTCAAATTGCATTATCTTCTTTTCAAGAGCCGATAATTCTCCTTTTAGGAGGAATGGAAAGAGGACAAAACTTTGAGGACTTAACGCCTTATATGAAACATGTAAAAGCCATTGTTGGGCTTGGAACTTGTCGAAATCGTGTGTTTGAATATGGTTCTAAATTACATCTTCCAACGTATATTTTTGAAACGCTAAAGGAAGCTTTTCCCAAATGTGTTGAGTTGGGGCAAGAGGGGGATGTTGTTTTATTATCTCCGGCCTCTGCATCTTGGGACCAATATGAAAAATGTGAAGATCGAGGCGATGAATTTAAAGAATATGTGCATACTTTGCAAGAGAAAGAAAAATTGGAGGAGGCAAATCAATGAAAATTAAAAAGATTATCGGTCGCGAAATACTAGATTCAAGGGGAAATCCTACTGTTGAAGTAGATGTTATTTTGGAAAATAGCATCATGGGTCGTGCTGCGGTTCCAAGTGGTGCTTCAACAGGAGAAAGAGAAGCTTTAGAATTAAGGGACCATGAAAGTCGCTATCAAGGAAAAGGTGTTTTAAAAGCAGTTGAGCATGTGAATGGGCCTTTACAAGAACTGCTTCTTGGAATGGATGTTGAACAACAAGAAGAAATCGACCGAAAAATGATTGCTTTTGATGGAACGAAAACGAAAAGCAAATATGGCGCGAATGCAATTTTAGGAATTTCTTTGGCTTGTTTAAAAGCGGCAGCGCAACAAGCTGGTGTTCCCCTTTATCGTTATCTTGGAAATGCATATACAATGCCTGTTCCAATGATGAATATTTTAAATGGTGGTGCGCATGCGGATAATCGCTTAGATTTTCAAGAATTCATGATTATCCCTAATCGAGATACGCTTCATGAAAGAGTACGAGTAGGAGCTGAAGTTTTTCATGCTTTAAAAGAGGTTTTAAAAGAAAAAGGATTATCTACAGGTGTTGGCGATGAGGGAGGATTTGCTCCTGATTTAGAAAGCAATCAAGAAGGATTTGAGTTGATTCTTGAAGCGATTCAACGGGCAGGATACATTGCTGGAAAAGACGTTTCACTCGCTATTGATGTTGCTGCAAGTGAATTTTATAAAGATGGACGTTACGAACTTGCTGGTGAGGGAAAAAGTTTAACCACCGATGAATTGATTGATTTTTATGAAACATTGGTTTCTCGGTATCCGATTGTTTCTATCGAAGATCCAGTCGATGAGAATGATTGGGCAGGTTTCCAAAAAATCACAGAACGGTTAGGAAACAAGATTCAATTGGTAGGGGATGACTTATTTGTTACGAATCAAGAATGCTTGCAAAAAGGCATTGATTTACATGCTGGAAATGCGATTCTTTTAAAGGTCAATCAAATAGGCACTGTGACGGAAACGCTAGATACAATTGCCTTGGCACGAAAAAATCATTATCGCACGATTATTTCTCACCGTTCTGGTGAAACAGAGGACACCACGATTGCTGACTTGGCTGTTGGTCTCTCACTTGGGCAGATTAAAACAGGCTCTATGTCGAGAACGGACCGTATCTGTAAATACAATCAATTAATGCGCATTGAAGAAGAACTAGTTTCAAAATAGTTCTTCTTTTTTGCACACTTTTCTAAAGTTTGATATAATGGTAAAAATGAGGTGGGTTATGCGAGCAGAAATATTAGAAACGATAAAGATTGTAGGAGTAACTTTTTTATTTACTGCTATAATAATGCCGCTGATGAAAAAAATTGCTTTTCATATTGGGGCAGTGGATGTACCACGTTCTGATGAGCATCATCGACATATTCATAAAACAACCATTCCTAAATTGGGTGGCGTTGGCATTTTTTTAGGATTTTTATTTGGCTATATTCTTTTTGGAGAACATAGTATTCAAATGAATTCGATTTTGATTGCTAGTTTCATCATTATTTTAACAGGAATTATTGATGATATTCATTCTATTCGTGCATCTCATAAGCTATTAGGACAATGCATCGCGGCGTGTATTATTGTGTTTTATGGAAATATTTTGCTCAACAATGTAACGGCTTTTGGCTTTAATTTTGACTTTGGTATTTGGTCCTATCCATTAACTATTTTATTTATTGTGGCCTGCACGAATGTTATTAATTTAATTGATGGGCTGGATGGACTTTCTGGAGGAATCAGTGCTATTTTCTATCTGACGATTGGTATCATTGGTTTTTTCCAAGGCCGCAGTGGAACGTTAGTTATGCTTTTAACGTTCATTATGCTTGGGGCAACACTGGGCTTTCTAGTCCACAATTTTTATCCCGCTAAAATTTTTGCTGGAGATTGTTCGATGTTTATGGGCTTCACGATTTCTATTATTTCACTGCTAGAATTTAAAGGAGCTGCTTTGACATCGTTATTTGTTCCTCTTATGGTTATTGCAATTCCAATGCTGGATACGTTTTGTGCAATCGTAAGAAGACTGTTACGACACCAAGCCCCATTTTCTCCTGACCGGGAACATATTCATCACCAACTTCTTGGAATGCACTTTTCTCAACGGACTACCGTGCTTATTATTTATGGCATTAATATATTATTTGCGATGGCTTCCATCTTTTATGTATTAAAAGATCCTATCGTTGGAAGAGTGATTTATCTCGTCATCTTCATTTTAACTGTATGGTTTGTTTTTCATACATCGATTATTTCTGAGAAGATTCCTGAAAGGACAGGAGCACTCAAAAAGAAGGTAGAATTGACAATTAGGAAAGCAAAACGACAAAAATAAGCACAAAATGAACTAAAAAGGCCGCAAAAAGCCTTTTTTTGACAAATGAACTCTCTTTTTTGTTTTTTATGATAAAATAAAAAATGATATAGTAAAGAGGTGGTAGTGTGCTGAATTTTATTGTGTGCGAAGATGATTTAACCTTTTTAGATAACATGAAAACAATTATCCATAACTTTATGATGAGTTATGATACTGAATATGAAATTCATACATTCACAGGATATGATAAAAAGTTTGAACGGATTGTTAAATCAGAAATTGGCTTTAAAGTTTACTTTCTAGATATCAAAACGAAAACAGGTAGTGGCATTGATGCTGCGAGATTTATTAGAGAGGAAGAAGATGATTGGGTTTCTCTCATTATTATTGTAACGGCTTTTAGTGAATATCGTTATGAAGCACTAGGCAATAGACTTTTTCTTCTTGATTTCATCAGTAAAGTGAATAATTGTAAACAAAAAGTAGTTGACTCCTTGAAAGTTGCTATGAAAAATTATGATAACCGTGAGAAAACACTGAATTATGAATATAATTATGTTCTTCACAAAATCGAATATCGGCATATTATTTTTATTGAGAAAGAACAAGATAGTAAACGTTGTATTATTCAAACAACTTATGATCAATATCCAATTCCAAAAACATTGTCTGAAGTTGCTAAGATGTTAGATAATCGTTTCTTAAAAATTCATCGAAGTTTGATTGTTAATTTAGATCAAATCGAACAATACGAAATCAAAACAGGAGAAATTACTTTCAAGAATGGAATGAAAACACAACTTGTTGCAAGAGATAAAAAGAGGGAGTTGATTAGTAGTGTCATTACTGTTAAGTAGTATGATTATGTCTTTTTCTGAAATACTTATTTGTAAAAATTTATTAGAAAATCCTAAAAAAATCAAATGGTTAGAAATGTTAGTTGCTACTTTAGTGATGTGCATTCCTGTTTTGCTCTTTTATGGACAAACATATAATGGACTTATAACTCTTTTTACCTTTATTTTATCTATTTTTATTTATCACAGTCTATTTCAAGAAAATTTTTCTACTGCTTTTTTACTAGCAAGTTTTGTGATGCTTTTAACAGCACTATCAGATTTAGCGTGGAGTGTTATAGCGAAAAGTTTTGTCGATGTAGTCGTAGCTAGAAAAGTATGGTATATTATGGTATTTAGCAATTTAGGTATCAGTGTTATCGCAGTCTTATTATCAAAAATAAAACTACTACAAAAGCTATTTCAAGATTTAGATAAAAGATTAGCCAAAAAAGTTTATTTTTCTACAATATTATTTCTTGTTTTATTCTTGGGTGTAGTTATTTTATTACATTCTAATATGTTAGAAATATTTAAAAGTAGTGAAGCTTATACCATTTCTGTTTGCACATTAGTTATTTTCTTTATTTTATACTATATATATGTTACTGATAAAATTAATTATGATAGATTGAGGGATGAATATAATTCTTTATTTAGTTGTATTCAAACTTTTGAAAATTGGATTGATAAAGAACAATTGGGTCTACATGAAATGAAAAATAATTTATCAATTATTAGAGGAATGACCAATAATAAAAACATTCAAGAAAAAATAGATAGTATTTTGCAGGAAAGTCTAGTGCTTGAAAAAGATTGGGTAGAACAATTGAAAAGTGTTCCTAAAGGTGGAGTAAAAGGATTACTTTATTATAAAATGGCAGTAGCAAGAAACAAAAAGGTAAATATGTATGTAGAAGTAAGTCCTAAAATTAGTAAAAAATTAAAAAATATGAAACAAAATACGATTAAGGAATTATGTATTTTACTTGGAATCTATCTAGATAATGCAATTGAAGCAGCAGAGGGTACTAAAAAACATCAAGTGACTTTAGAAATTTATATGCATAAAGATGCCTTACAATTTGTAATTTCGAATACGTTTAAGGAAAGACCTGACTTAGATAAGATTCACCAAAAAGGTTATACAACCAAAGGGTTGGGTCATGGTCGAGGACTTTATTTCGCAGGAAAAACAATTAATAAAAATGAGGCATTTTCAAGTACACAGCAAATTTTAAATGATTTTTATGTTCAAAAACTTTCTGTTCGAATAGACTGATAAAGAAAGAAGTATAACAGTAGATTGGAATCAAAAATGAAAGCACCTTATATAGAGGTGCTTTATGAAATGATAATTTTAATCAAATTATCTGTTTAAATATGCTTCTATTAGTCCATATCTTCTAGTGCTTTTGGTTCATCAAACCACCAAAGAACGCAACCAATGTTAGCTGAAGCAGTGATTAACATAGCAACAGCTGCTAATACTGCAGAAACTCTCTTTTTCATTTATTTCCCTCCTTTCTTCTCAATTTATATTTAAACATCTCTGTTTAAACCAACTTTTTATAATTTTGATAGGGCTGCTTAAATACCCAATATGGAATGGGCGAAATAAAGATAGCTTCTATCAAGGCTGCAATTAAAAAATAGGTAGAAACTGGTGCATCAAAAACGAATATAATGATTCCATAAATACTGATAAGTATCACAGAAGCTAATTTTCGTAAATGTCGTTTTTTTCTATTTGTAAGTGGTCTTTTTGGTGTATCTGCAGGGGCACAAAATAGAAAAATAAGAAAGATAATACTATATAAACTAATTTTTAAAAAAATCGTAATGGGAATATGTAAAAATAAATAAGTAAATCCTAAGAAAACGGCACCTGATAGAATAAGGCATTTCTGACTACTGTCTGCATGAAATCCAAAAGCAGGATATCGAATTATGTTAAATAGAATTAAACAGATAAGAAATTCTTTCGTGAATCCCATTAGTAGACTAATGAAAAGTAAGATAACAGTTTTTGTTATTGTTAAGTAAATTCCTTCAAGCCCATATAGCAATTTATCTTTATCTTTCTCGCTATATTTGTCTTGATTATTTAAAATGAAAGAAACAGAATAATTGAGAAATGCTTGTTTCAATTCAATTCCCTCCTTAGTATAGAATTCATTTTACAGGATGATTTTTAAAAAAAATTAATCGACAATAAAAGCGAATTTTTTTGCTTTTATTTCACAAAAAAGTCAAATTTTAACAAATAAGATACAGAAAAAGGACGAAAAACAACAGTTTAAGGAAAAAGAGAAATAAATTGGAAATATTTGGTATACTTGGTTTTGCAAGGTGTGACCACTTGTAATTTAGAATGAAAAGAGGTGTTATGATGATAGGTAGAGTGAAGTGGTTTAATAATGAAAAAGGCTATGGATTTATTGAATACAAAGAAAATGAAGATATCTTTGTACACTACTCAACAATCAATTATGATGGTTACAAGACATTAGTTGAGGGTCAATATGTAGAATTTACTTTGTTAGAAACAAGTAAAGGATTACAAGCGATTGATGTGACGCCAATTAAAGAGCCAGCTACCCAAAATTAGGTAGTTTTTTTTCTTTTTTAATGCTATACTAAAACTAGGAGGAGATAACATGGAATTTATTATTCGTGGGGATAAAATGTCGATTACAGATGCGATGAAATCCTACATTGAAGAGAAAGTTGCTCGCCTTGAAAAATATTTAGAGAACGGGCAAGAAGTACGGGCGACAGTCGTCGTAAAAGTGAAAGGAAAAAATCAAACTGTAGAAATTACAATCCCTTTGAAAAATTTTATCTTGCGTAGTGAGGAAACAAGAGGAGATTTTTATGAGGCTGTTGATAAAGCAAGTGATATCCTAGAAAGACAAATCAGAAAGAATAAAACGCGGTTACTTTCAAAGAAGTCTAAAGCCAAAGAAGATTTTGTTTTCGTTGATATTGCTGAAGAAGAAACAGAAGAGGGAAATATATTAAAAAGAAAAACCATTGATGTGAAGCCGATGGATGAAGAAGAAGCCATTCTTCAAATGGAACTTTTAGGACATCAATTTTATATGTTTAAAGATGTAGAAAATGATAAGCCTGCTGTTGTTTATAAACGAAATGATGGTGGGTATGGAATTATTGAAGCGGAATAGTGAAAAAGAAGTAGAAATCAGCCAAATTTCAAGTAGAAACCGGAATTTTTGATAAAAAAGTGTAAAGTAATGCTATAATTTGGTTGATTATATTTGAGTTAGCTTAGCTAACTCAAGATTGAATAATTCAAGGGAAGATTTATAATTAAGAATCTTCCTTATTTTTGTGTTTATAAGCTCATTAATGTTCATTACATATTCATCAGTATAATCGTTAATGTTACATCCTTTTGGAAGAAATAATCTTAGGAGTTTATTACCATTTTCATTAGAACCTCTTTCATAAGAAGAATAAGGATGAGCAAAATAACACTTTGTTTTAAGATATTTTTCAATATCTTTCCATTTAGAAAATTCAACACCATTATCAAATGTAATAGACTTAAATATATCACTTAGTTTATAATCTTTTAATTCAGGATATTTGTTTTTAATTTTTTTAACAGCCTTATAAATAGTTAATGATTTTCTATCTTTACATTTAATAGTTATTTGGAATCTTGTTTTTCTTTCAACTAGAGTAAAGACTGCACCACTGTTTGGAATAGTTCTACTACCTACAATAGTGTCTCCTTCCCAATTACCAAATTCATCTCTATCATTAGGTTGAAAAGGCCTTTTTTCAATACTTGTACCTTTAGGTTCTGTCTTACCTTCTTTTCTTTCATTTTTGGATTTTCTGTTGCATTTCATTGGAAGTTCATGTTTATCAAATCCATCAATTTTACCATCTTCTACATAATTGTAAAAAGTAGCAGTACATATTGTAGTCATATTTTCAATTTCATCAGTTCTATTGAGTTTAAAATCATTAATTATCTCATCTATTGAATTGATATTATAATCACTTCTAAATTCTTTAATAACTAATTGAATAAAGTCTTTTGCAGATTTTCTTTTAGAGGCATTACTTTCAACTGATTTTTTAGTTCTTTTATTCCATGCAGTATTAGCATTAAATTCTATTCTTTCTCTATATTCGTAATCTCTGACAGTAATTAAACCATCTTTAATTATTTCATATAAGTTTGATAGGGTTGTACCAATTGAACTAGCAAGTTGTTTCATAAATATAGTTTTTTTAGAATTTATATCTTTAGCAGCAATCCAATGATTATATTCGGATTCAATTTTTTCATACATTTCTTTGGTTAAATGTTTATTTTTTTCTTTCTTTTTAGTACAATATACATTGTTCAAGTTAATCACTTCTTTCTATAATTAATTTTTAACCAATTATAATTATAGCTGATTACTTGAACTTTTTATATGTAAAATTCTAAGTAAA
>CANQOD010000022.1 GCA_947625395.1 uncultured Bacilli bacterium | reverse complement strand
TTTTTAATTCCCCCATGATATTCAAGATTTAACGTCTCGTAAGATAAAAAACGTGACGTTAAGTAAATAATTTAGGATTTTTTCATAAGATACTATGCGTAAATAGAATAAAATCGGGGGGGGTAGTTTAAAAGATATAATGACATCAGAATGAGGGTGTCATGAGTGAACAAATATAAAAGAGCGATGAAACAAAAAGAAGAAACGAAACATGTAAAGAGAATGCTCATCATCATGAGTGTTTTGATTCTTTTTGGAATCGCTCTTTTTTTAGGTACGAGTTATGCCTTGTTTTCTGTATTAGTAGAGGGGAACCAAAGTATTTCCATCACTACAAAGACTTTGGAAGTAAAACTGCATGATGGAGAGTACATCCGAGAAGACTCGAGAGGAACGATGACTGATAAACAAGGGAAAAATACAAAACCCTATCGATTTACAATTACGAATACAGGAACAATGGAAGCTTATTATAAGTTATATTTAATAGAAGAGGGACCTATTGGAGAGAAAGAATTAGTAAATACATATTATTTAAAATATGAACTCAAAGGCGATGATGGAAGTCAACAAGAGGGAAGAATAGGAGAATTAGAACAGTTTTATCAAAATAAAATGATAGGGATTGGAGAAACAATCACATATGAATTAAGAATTTGGTTAGATAAAGATACACCAAATAGTGAACAAGAAAAAAGTTATCAAAGTAAAGTGGCCGTTGATGCAAATCAACTAAACTATCCCAATCCACCAGTTCTTGCCGACAACATGATACCTGTTGTCTATGATGAAGAAGAAAAACGATGGGAGAAAGCAGATGTTGAACAAGGTTGGTATAACTATAATAATCAAGAGTGGGCACTGATATCCTATCTTACGCAAAGCAAATATGGAAAATATGGAAATTTACTCTACAGTGACGCCAATAAAGAAATGTATATAAATAGTTATAGTGGTTTTATAACAGGTTGTTCCTCAGGAGTGCCAAGTGCAACGAGTGCTTCTTCCTGTGGAAATGCTTATGATGTGATGACTGACCGAGGAAGTGGTCAAGGCTATGCCGGCGCTGGTGCAAGTACGACAGGGAATATTACTGGAATTTATGACATGAGTGGAGGAGCTTGGGAATATACAATGAGTGTTTACAATAAAATGTCCGGAAATACAGAGGTTAATAACTCAGGATATGCTGGAAAAATAACAAATGGTTCTTCGATTGGAGGACGCACTTGGCCTACAGATAAATATTATGATCTTTATACAAGTGATAATCCGTTAACAGCCTGTAATGGTGCATCTTGTAAAGGCCATGCATTAAATGAGACAGCAGGTTGGTACAGTGACTCTTCTATCATAGTGACCGCAGAACGTCCCTGGTTGGTTCGTTGTGGTGACTACAGTAATGCTACGGTCGCCGGTGTTTTCCACTATAGTCTCTATTATGGTAGTGGGCATCTTTACAATTCGTTCCGCCAAGTCCTCGCCCCTGTTAGAAATGCATAAGAGATTGTAAATGAGTAGAATAAGAAGCACTGTGGTAAGGATATCTATTCTCAATATAGTCATAACAAAGTTGATAAGCTAAAGCTACATTCGTGGCTTTTTTATTATGCGCAAAAATTTCTTCTGCATATAAAATAGTAGGAGGAATCAAACATGTTAGATATATTAATGAGCAACACGCTTTTAGAACTTCTCATGATTAGTGTGACCTTTTCTGTATTTTTAATGGCTTTTGTTCAAAAAGTAAAGAAAGGAAAATTTTTCCGTTACAAGTGGCAGATTTGGATTCTTAATTTAGTGAGTGCTTTTGCCATGGGGATTCCTTTTACCATGATGTTTTATGGCAAAAACTGGATTGAATCTATTTGGGTTGCTGTCTTTGGTTTTATTGGTGCTCCAACGCTTTATGAAACACTTAAAAATCAAAATATCATTACATATACACCTGCTTCAAGTGAAGCCAAAACACCAACCGCAAAAACGGTATGCATTGCCAAAGAAAATGAAATACCAAGGGAGGATTTACAATGAAATATGTCGGTGTAGAACGCGTTATAACGCTCCCTTATCAAGAACATCAAACAGCTGAAGATTATGCGGCAGCACTTGGTACTCCACTTTCTTTAAAAGGAACCTATCAAGTGATTCGAACAGTGACCAAATACCAAAATCATGAAGATAGCATTTCCTATAACACATTTTTACAAAATCAACAAAACTGGAAAAGAGAAGGAGGATATCAGTGTACGACTGTCACGGGAAAGAGTTTATTTGTTCCTAGTGACGAATTAGGAGGAAACTGTATTCTATTAGAAGGAAAATGGCAAGGGAAAACGTATACAATTGGACTGTATCATCTAGGGGAAGTCTATGTAAAAGTAGGGGACATCATTCAAAATGAACAGGTGCTTGGCTTACAAGGAAACACCGGACTTGTGCAGTCTAAGAAAGCTCTTACAGATGTGAGTTACGGTACCCACGTCCATGTGGAAGTGAAAAATAGTCAAGGAGAATTCATCAATCCTCGGCCTTTTGCAAGTGAAGAACAAACATTATCCCTTGATAAACCCCAAGAAGATACCCAAAAAGAAGAACCATCTTCCACTCTTCCATCTAATCAAGACCCATCCCAAGAAGATGGCACTTGTCAAGGAAAAGCTTTATTTGTTTGTCCCAAGGATGATACCTATTATATCCGACTAAAAAAGGGTGAAGAACTCTATTTAATTAAGCCTCGTTCTTAAAAGTACAAACAATCTGCTTCATTGCTCCAAATAAAACAGCAAGAAAAAGCGTACTGTCAAATAGTAAATAAAAAGCAAAGAGGAAAAAGATTCTGTTTAGAATGAGAAAGCTAGAAATTCTTGATGTTAAAGCAAATAGCGGATAAGGGTAAAAGGTGATTAACTCACTTCCTATAGTAAGATACATGAGAAGTAATTCTAAAAAGACAGATAGACAACCTAAAATAAAGTAAGAAAAGAATATTTTTTCTTGCTTTTCTTTTTTCTCTAAGGCATTTCGTGGTAAAAAAAGAAGAAAGAAAAAAGGTGGTGACAAAAAGAGAAAATTAGAAGCAATACTTTTAAGAAGCGCTTTGCTAGAATGCAGAAACACCGGCTTTAGAAAATCGATGTTCATCAAAGAAATTCCACCAATTAAATTGAAAAGAAAGAAAAAGAGAAATACTCCAAATAGAAAAATGGCAAGGGTGGAAAGGGAGCGAATTCCTTGTTTTGTAAATAGATAGCCTAAAAACAAGAAAATGCCTAAAAGAAGAAAAAAAGGAAGGTCAATAAAAGCAGATTGAATGAGAGGTGTTAAATGAGAAAGAACAAACAGAAACAACAATGCCATCAGAGAAAAAAGGAAAACTTTGGAAAACTTGGAAGTTGGTTGGAATACAAAGTTTGTCTTTTTTCGTAAGTGTAGAAAAAAGTACATGGCAACGATACAAAGGCCACTAGCAATTAAAAAGGTAAAAACCGTATCGCTTCCTGCTTGTTTAAAAAGAAATTGATAGCCAAAGACACTAAAAGAAAAACGGGAAAGGAAGAAGAGAAGACTTCCAATATGATAGGCATTGAGCTTTTTCTCTTTCATGTTTTATCACCCTCTTTTTGTAAATCAAAAACAAGTTTAAAAGTCGCTGTTTGGGCAAGCTTTCTTGCTTGAGACAAATTTCTCGTTTTGACGTAGAATAAATGAGTAATTCCTAATAAATCAATGTTTTCTTCTTGTTCTTTTTGGAGAAAATTTTGAATTTTTTGTTGGAGTACAGCAGTGATTTTTTGTTCTAGATTTTTATCCTCTTTGACAGTGTCATTCAAACGATAAGTCCCTTGTAAGTGAATCACAATCTCCTTTTGCTGCAGTTGAAGAGCAGTTTTGATGTGTTCTAAAGAAACAGAAATCATTTGTTCCTCAAAGGGAATTATTTCTTCCAATGTTGTTATTTTTTGCTTCAATAAAGAAAGCACTTTGGCTTCTTCTTTCGTAAATTCAATGTCTTGTTGCTGGTTGGTGAAAGCGACCAAAGAAGTAATTTCAATCTGTTCTTCATTGATGGATAAAAAAGGAAGCGAGGCTGTTAGAGTTTCATCTAAATAGAATGCTGTAAAGTCCTCAAAGGTTGTAATGCCAATGTTTCCACTTCTTGCATGTTCTTTTCGGACTAAGTTTTCATAAAAAGTATGTTGCTTTTCTTTGGCTAAAATCTCTTCACATTGCGTACAAAGAAAAACTAACCAGTTTGGATGTCGAAAATTGGTCAAAAGAAAAGGAAGCAAACTCGACATCTCTTCTTTTAAAATAGTTGGATTGAGTAGCAAGATTTGCGTTTGGTCAAAATAAACTTTTCTCTCTTCTGCATTCTGTAAATTTAAAAAGGCGTTTCCTAAAGAGGAACCTTGACTAGATAACAGTTGATATTTCTTTTTTTCTTTTTGTGGAATCGTCATCGAAACAGTTTCTTTGATAGCATCCTCTTTTGTAATGGCAAGGACTTCCACAATGCCAAGTTGATTGACTTCTGTATAACGATTGCAACCTGTTAAAAAGAAAAGTACCAACAAGCAAAGATATTTTTTCATTTAGCGGCCCCTTTCTTTATTGTTGGTTAATAATGGATTTCGTAATCTCGTTTTGGTTGTTTTCACTTTGATGATGGCATCTTTCATTTCACTTTGAATATAAGGAATAAAAGGTGCTAGATAAGGAAGATGAAGCGTTGAGGTTGTGATTAAAGAGGCTAAAAGAATTAAAAAGCCAATATAAATTCCAAAGGTCCCAAAAGCCATGGCAAGAAACAACAAAAGAAAACGAAAAAAGCGAATACAAGCAGTCATTTCAATCGACGAAAAAGCAAGCCCTGAAATCGCTGAGATAGAAATGACAATAATCATGATAGGGGATATCAATCCTGCGGAAACAGCGGCATCGCCTAAGATTAAGCCTCCTAAAATAGAGATGGCTGTGCCGGAAACGCTTGGCTTTCGTAGGTCGCTTTCTCGTAAAATTTCAAAGGATAAACTCATGAAAAGAGCTTCTATTAAAGCAGAAAAAGGAACTCCTTCTCGTTGAACGGTAAAGGAGATGAGCATTTCTAAAGGAATCGCATCTTGTTGATGCGTAATCGCTGCGATATAAAAAGCAGGTATGAAAATCGAAATCAAAAATGCCAACAGACGTACACACCTTAGAAAAGTAATGGTTGTATCTTTCTGATAATAATCATCGGGTGTATGGAAAAAGTCGATAAAAAAAGAGGGCAGGATTAACGTATAAGGACTATTATCGAGTAACAGGACAATTTTTCCTTCTAGCAAGGCCATAGCACTTTTGTCGGGACGTTCTGTAGCCATGATGGTGGGAAAGATTGAGTTTTTATCTTTGAGATACCGTTTTAAATAGGTTATATCTAGAATACCATCTGTCTTTATTTGAGAGATTTTTTCAACAACATCTTGGACATGTTCTTCCATGGCAATCGATTTCATGTAAAGAACGGCAAGCTTTGTTTGTGATTTTTGCCCGACAAAGAATGTCTTCGATTGTAAATCATTGGACCGAAGTCTTCTTCGAATGAGTCCTAAATTGGTATTGAAGTTTTCATTAAATGCATCTCTTGGCCCAATCATTACATTTTCCATTTCGGTGGTTCCAATTCCACGGTCAATACTGGCACGCGCTTCAATGGCAATCGTTGCTTTTTTAGAAACAAGGAGGACAAAGCCTTGACAAATGAGGTCCACGGCTTGCGGAAAGTTTTGTACTTCTTTGACATGATTACTCGGCAGTGTTTCGAAAAACAATTTTTTGGTTGGTTTTTTAGTAAGAAGTGTGAGGCGCTTTAAAATGAACTCATTGACGTATTCTCCATCAACGAGAACTTCCAAAAAAAGAAGTGTGACTGTTTCATGATGAATGGGAATTACTCTTTCAGTTAAATCATTGGGATTTCCAAAAGCATCTTTTATTTTCTCTATTTCCATGATTTTCAGACTCCTTAGAATTAGTATGGAAAAATCTTTCCAATTTATCCAAGAATTGTTATAATAAAGGCATGATGAAAAGAAAGAACGTTTTAATTACTGATTATGATTACTTTGGGCGAGGAATCTCGAAAATAGACGGAAAAGTTTGCTTTGTGAAAGCGGCAAAAAAAGGATTTCAAGGCACTTGCAGAGTCACGAAAGAAACAAAGAAATATCTAGAGGCTTGTCTAGAAGAAAAGGACTATGAAACAGTGGACTGTCCTTATTTTTATGCTTGTGGAGGATGTCAATTAAGACATCTCAGTCAACAGGAACAACTTGCTTTTAAATGTGACAAAGTCAAAGCTTTACTGAAAAGAAATGCAGGACTTGATGTTGCTTGTCTTCCGATTCAAAAGACACCTTTTCTTGCTTATCGAAATAAAGCAACTTTTCATTTAGAAAATGGGCAAGTAGGATACTATCAAGAAGAAACACATCACGTGTTGGCAATAGATACTTGTTTGTTGCTTTCACCACGCATAAATGAAGTCATCAAAGAGCTACAACTCTTTGCAAAACAAAATCCGAGAAAGATGGAAGCCACTGTAAGAACTTTACAGGATGAAGTGCTTTTAGACTTGAAAGAGGAGAAGACACATCCAATGGATTTTGATTTTCAAACAGTGGACACGTTTTATTATCAAAATCAGTTATTAAAAGGAAAGAAGCATTTAGAGGGTGTTGTCGACAAGACACATTTTGAAATTGCAAAAGATGCCTTTTTTCAAGTGAATCTGCAAGGTTTTCTTCAAATTATTCAAATTCTTCGGAACCATTTGAGTCGCTATTCTTGCCAAAAAGTGCTTGATTTGTATTGTGGTGTAGGGGCTATTTCGCTACTGATTGCGCCCTTTGTCAAAGAAGTTTTTGGTGTGGAAGTCGTTCCTTCCGCAATTGAAAATGCAAAATCCAATCAAAAGAAGAACCATCTTACCAATGTGTCCTTTCTCTGTGGGAAAGTAGAAGAGGTGCTTTCTCATCTTCCAAAGGGGTATGATACTGTGATAGTGGACCCTCCAAGAAGAGGCTTGGATGCGAAGACGAAACGCTTTTTAAAGGAAACTGCTTTTCCCACTTTCTTTTATATCTCGTGTGACCCAGCGACTTTGACAAGAGATATCAAAGAATTAAGTGAGGTCTATCAACTAGATGCCATTGAACTTGTTGATATGTTTCCGAATACGTATCATGTTGAATGCGTATGTGCCCTACGGCGACGACCATGAAAAGAATGCCCAAAAAAGAACGAAAACAGTCAAGTTTTGTCATTTTTCTGCCGTTGAAAGCGAAAAAATTGACATTCTATCTCTTAAAAAGACAACTGAGGGAAAGATAAAGCTAAGCAAATTTCTTCCATTATAATGAAAACAGGTGGTGGTTATATGACGTTTTTTAATATTTTAGTGGGTTCCTCTCTTTTTGTTCGAGAGAAAGTTGACCGGAGTCTATTTGCCTTGATTCAAGGAAAGGATATTGTTTTAATTGGAAATGGGAATACTTTGTCTACCAAGTCGTTTCGCTTACAGGATGATATGATTCAAAAATTAGAGAAAAGTGGGGCGAAAAAGGTCATTTATGTGGAATTGAATACAAAAAATATGACGGTTTTAAAGAAGACAGACATTCTTTATTTGATGGCAGGTGACGAAAGAGAATTGCTTCAGCTTTATGAGAATACGCTATTTCGCACATTGATTAAGAAACATTTAAAGAAAGGAATCATTGTTGCTGAACAGGAAGCGGCGATATTCCTTGCCAAAGACGTAACTTGGTATTTGAAAAACTTTTGCGAGATGAAAGATTTATCAGGTAAAGGTCTTGGCATTGTTGCTGAAAATTTCTACATGCACTATCAACCAGAGAATCAAAAACTGGAAGAAAAACTACAAAATATTGAAAGAGAACAGCAAATTGAAATCAAACGCTTGACGGACCAAGAATGTTATTTTACAAGTAGTATAGAAAATGAAAAAAGGTGATTGAAATGCAAGAAGTGACACACGAATTTCCTCCTTTTGTTGAGGAAGATACAACGATTTTAATCTTAGGAAGTATCCCAAGTGTGCAGTCAAGAAAACAAGGTTTTTACTATATGCATCCGCAAAATCGTTTTTGGCGTGTGTTAGCGCAAGTGTTTGAGGAAGAATGTCCGCAAAGCTTGGAGGAGAAAAAGCAATTTTTAAAACGACATCAAATTGGCTTGTACGATGTATTAGAGTCTTGTACCATAGATGGCTCAAAGGATAGTTCTATTCAGAATCCTGTTCCGAGTCATCTTTTGCCTTTGATTCAAAATAGTCACATCGCAAGAATTTATACAACAGGAAAGAAAGCCCATGAATTGTATCAAAAATTTCAAGCAAAAGAACTAGAGTGGGAGGCAATTTCTCTTCCGTCTACTTCGCCTTTGAACGCTTCTTTTCAGGAAGAGGATTTGGTGCAAGCTTATCAAGTCATCAAAGAGAAAGTGCTTACTCCTATTGTAGAACCGCTTCTTTTATGGTATCGACAAAACAAAAGAGATTTGCCCTGGCGGAAAAAAGAGGACCCTTACGCGATATGTATTTCAGAAATTATGTTACAACAGACAAGGGTAGAAGCAGTCATTGGTTATTATGAACGATTTTTAAAGGCCTTTCCAACGGTCTTTGCCTTGGCAAACGCAGAAGAGGACCAGCTTCTAAAACAATGGGAGGGGCTTGGCTATTATAGTCGTGCAAGAAATTTAAAGAAGACGGCGGCTATTTTAGTCAAAGATTATCAAGGTGTTTTTCCTCACTCTTATCAGGAAATTTTACGTCTTCCAGGAATTGGCAGTTATACAGCTGGTGCGATTCTCTCGATTGCTTATCATGAACCGTATCCTGCTGTCGATGGTAATGTCTTTCGGGTTCTAAGTCGTGTCTTAGGTCTTTTTGAAGAGATCACAAAGCCCTTGACGAGAGTGAAGATGGAACATCGTGTTCAAGAAATTTTGACTCGTCAAAATGCGAAAGAAATGAATCAGGCTTTGATGGAATTAGGAGCAACGGTATGTCTTCCTAAAAAACAAGCGAAATGTTCAGCGTGTCCCTTGCAATCTCTTTGTCAAGCCTATCAACATCAGCAGGTAGAACAGTTGCCCGTAAAAGCGAAGAAAGGACTTCAAAAAGAAATCATGAAAACGATTCTATTATTGGAATGTAATGGTCGTTATGCTGTTTTGAAACGTACCGAAAAAGGACTTTTGGAGGGACTTTATCAATTTCCGGAAATGTCTTTTACAAGTGCCCAAACTGATGTGATTACTTGGTGTAAAAAAGAACACATGGAGGCTCTTTTCGTGCAACAACTTCCGAAGAAGAAACATGTTTTTACGCATTTGATTTGGAAGATGAATGGATTTTATGTGCGTGTGATGGAAGAAAGTCCGGCATTTCAATGGGTGACTTTGGAAGAATTAGAAACGCTTTCGATTCCGACTGCTTTTTCCTATTATCATCCCAAAAATCAACCTATCTATTTTTGAGATTGCTTTGGAAGTGTCTAAATTTCTTTTTCCATTTGCAGAATAAATCAAGAACGTTTATAATAAAAATAGGGAGGATTTAAAATGAAAGAAATTGATCCTTATATTTTTAGAGGGTATGATATTCGTGGGGTATATCCTACGGAAATTCATGAAGAAATTGCTTATTTATTAGGAAAGGCATTTGGGACCAAAGTCCTTTTACAACATGAAACAACTTGCATCATTGGTCATGATAATCGTCTTTCTAGTGAAAGCCTTGAAAAATCGTTGATGGAGGGAATTTTATCGACAGGGGTGTCTGTTGTTCACTTAGGACTTTGTACGACACCCATGTATTATTTTGCTTGTCTCCATGAAAAAATTCCGGCTGGAATCATGATTACAGCAAGTCATAATCCAAAAGATGAAAATGGCTTTAAAATGGCTTTGCGCATGGGAGAAAATCTAAAAGGGGAAGAGATTCAAGAGCTTTATCGTTTTATGTTGGCAGGAAAGTTTAAAGAGGGAAAAGGAACTGTAAAGGAATTGCGCATTCAAGATGCTTATTATGAAGCGATTCAGCAAGGACTTCAGTTTGGTCCTCGTCGCATAAAGGTTGTGATTGACTGTGGAAATGGGACCACTTCTCCGTTTGCAAGAGAGCTGTATGAAAAGTTTCCTATTGACCTTGTTACACTCTATGATACTTCGGATGGAACGTTTCCACATCATCATCCTGACCCCTCAGTTGAAGAAAATTTAGAGGATTTAAAGAAGAAAGTGTTAGAAGTACATGCGGATGTTGGGCTTGCCTTTGATGGTGATGGTGATCGTGTCGGGATTGTTTCGAATCAAGGGCGTTTTATTCCTATTGACCTTTATATGATTATTATCATTCGTGACTTGATTCATCATGTTTCGAAAAAAACATTCTTATATGACATCAAATGTAGTAATGCTTTAAAAGATGAAATCATCAAACTAGGGGCGGAGCCGATTGAATATCGTACGGGAAATTCTTATACGAAGAAAGGGGTTCAAGAGTTGCATCTTGCTTTTGGAGGCGAATTTTCAGGACACCTTTATTTTAGAGATCGTTTTCTAGGATTTGATAGTGGCTTTTATGCGGGCTTGCGTTTACTTGAAATTTTATCGAAAACAGAACAGTCGGTGGAAGCGCTTTTAGAGGGCATTCATCATTATGTAGAAACGCCTGAAATTAAAGTTCCCGTTGATGATGACATAAAGTTTAAAGTGATTCAAAAAGTAGAAGAGTTTGTGAAACAAAAGGGTTATCAATATCATACGATTGATGGTGTGAAAGTTTTATTTGATGATGGTTTTGCTTCGATTCGGGCTTCTAATACGGGCCCTAATATTACCATGCGTTTTGAAGCAAGAGATGAGGCGACTTTAGAAGAGAGAAAACAATTTTTTTCTACTGTCGTAGATAGCATTCAAAAAGAAGTCTCTTAAAGGCTTCTTTTTAACAGCTCTCTTCTTTTAAGAAAGCAAGAATGATTTTAATGGTTAAATAAGGATTCTCTAAATAGGAAAAATGACCACATCTTTCAAAGACAATCAGTTCGCTCTTTTTGATTTTCTTCCGCATGAGATAGGCATCTCTGATAGGAGTGTCTTGGTCTTCTTTTCCCCAAATGAGTAGGACTTCACTGGTCATCATTGGTAAGTATTTTCGTAAATCTTCTTGGACAATGTTTTGAAAGGTCAAACGCATTTCGGTGGGCAAGTTTAAGTAGTCAGGTGAAGCAAATTTTTGAAAGAGGAAAGTCAAATACTTCTTTTGATATTGCTTCGGCAAGATACAACTGATTTTTTTGAAAAGTCGGTAGCTTGCTTTTCGAAGGATGGAGAATAAAGTTTTTCGAGGACGGATTCCGGCACTGTCAAGTAATAATATTTTAGGGATTTCTAGTTGATAATATCCATTTAATAAAATGGCAAGACGTCCACCAAAAGAATGGGCAATGATTAGGGTTGGCTGGATTTGTAAATCGTTTAAAAATTGGCAAATCATCTTTGCGTAATCATAGATGGACCAAGTTTTAGTAAGAGGAGGACTTTTTCCAAATCCTGGATAGTCAATGATATAAATGGTATATTCTTTTTCTAGGATAGAGATGAGTTCTTTAAAGGTACAAGCGGTATTTCCCCAGCCTGGAAGAATGAAAATAATCTCTTTGCTTGTTCCTATTTTTTGATAGTGGATTTCTATATCATCATAGTTATAAATCATGATATCACCTATAGTAATTTATTCGAATCTTCTAAGTTTGGCGCCTGAAATGTAAAAGTTCTAATATTTTTTGAAAATGCTTGTATCAAAAAAGAAGAGTATGGTATACTAAAATTGTCTAGAGGATGCGAACGGGACAAACTTTAAAACCGACTAAAGAAACGATAAGGGAGCACCGAAATCATGTAGGGACTGTGTTGAATGCCTGCTTTTTAGTAGGAATCCTTTGACTCTACTAGGAGCACCCACCTGTACGTATGCGCAGGTTTTATCGTTACCGTCTCCGACGCTTCTTTGGACTTTTTTTGTGTCTGAAAACATGCGGATTCAGAATAAAACTGGGGGGGGTAGTTTAAAAGATATAATGACATCAGAATGAGGGTGTCATG
>CANQOD010000021.1 GCA_947625395.1 uncultured Bacilli bacterium | reverse complement strand
TAACAATGCTGTAAAGAGTTGCTGAACTTTTTGCTCATCTTTATTTTGATTGGGAACAAAAATTGCACTCATACTTAGTATTTCCGCTTTTTGTGTTGCTTGTTTTTGCACTGGTTCTAAATAGAGGGTAATCCTTTTTTCTTTATCAATTGTGTATTGATAAAACGTTGGATTTCTCTGATATTCTCCTTCAATTTGATAGGAGAGTTTCTTCTCTTTTAAAGTTTGATTCAAAGTATCAATAAAATCAGCAACAGTGATTGGACTACTTGTATCCATATTTTCTAGAATATTATGAACATCCTCTGTTTGACCTGTTTTACGGATATTTTTTACAATTTGAGTTGTTACAAAAGTAGCAAGAGCATAAGCTAAGATAGCTAAAACAATTGTTATAATACTATAACGAATAAGAAAAATACGTTTTTCCTTTTTAGATAACAGACTGAATTTTTGATTCTTTTTTTCTTTTTGATTTTTCTTTTTCTTCTGCATTGATATCACCACTTTCATTTTAACACATTTTCTTTGCTTTTTCTATTGATAAGAGACAAATACCGTTTTTTAATCTTTTTCTGCTTAATACAATACAAGTAGGAGGTGATACGCTTGGCAAAGGGAATTGATATTTCTGTCCATAATGGTCATATTGATTTTTCAAAAATCAAAGAGGAAGTTTCTTTTGTAATGATTCGAGCATCATGGGGATTTTTTCAAGAAGATACAGCCTGTGATAGAAACGTAAAAGGCTGTGAAGCAGCACAAATTCCTTATGGATTCTATCATTATAGTTATGCGGTAAATTTAGAAGATGCCAAAAAAGAAGTAGATGGCTTTCTTTCACTCGTTAAAAAATACCATCCCACTTATCCACTTGTTATTGATATGGAAGATGCTGATGGTTGGAAAGCTAAAAATGGAAATCCTTCGAATGAAACTTATATCCAAATTTGTGATTATTTTTGTCAAAAAGTGGAAGAAGCGGGTTATTATGCCATGATTTATGCGAATTATGATTGGTGGGTCAACCGTTTGAACGACAAAAGATTAGAAAGATATGATCGATGGCTAGCTGATTGGCGAGGCTATAATACGCCTTCATTATCTTGTGGAATTTGGCAATACACTTCAGGAGATGCTGTCAATGGAATTTCAGGAAGAGTTGATGCGAATATCAGTTATCGTGATTATCCTACTTTAATTGCCAATTTACATAAAACTGAAAAGGATGAACCAAGTGCTCATATTGAAGATGGTACTTCTCCGAATATTGTTGATGAAAACAGTTAATATCATCGACAAAATATAATAGTAATTGTAGATGTTTTAAAAAGTATTCAAGTTTTTTCTACTTTATGATTATTGTATTAAATTGTCTAACAAATGGCATTGATAATGGTATAGAAAGTTCCTCACAGAATTGAAAGCTTTTGAATTGATTTGAAAAATGTTTTTTTAAAAAAAATGTAAAATTCTCTTTTCAAATTCATAAAATATGATAGAATGGTAATAGAACTTGCTGTTCTATTATCTGCGAATGTGGTTTAATGGTTAGAATACGGCCTTGCCAAGGCTGTGATGGGGGTTCAATTCCCCTCGTTCGCTCCATTGACGAATCTGTTCGAACTTTTCGGGCATTTCAATATATTTCATATTTCATCTCTGTTTGAGATGATTTTTTATTGCAATAAAAAATCCCCATAGGTCATTTTGAGTTGGTCTCATTATTGTGAATTATTAAGCATTGAGAATGTTGATGAACAAAATTTTTATGAAAAGAAATGTTTAAATTCTAACTGGAGTGTACGAGAATTAAAAAGACAATTAGAAACGTCTTTATTTGAAAAATTACTACTTTCTGAAGGGAAAAGTTTATGAATTATTAAAAGCCGGGCAAACATTACTTCATTTTACGTATAGTAAAAGAAATAAAAGCAAAAAAATTGAAAATTAGATTTTTAGTTTTTATAATAAAATCAAAATAAGTAAAAGAAAAGAGGAAAGTAAAGTTATGAATGAAGAGAAAAAGGAAAGTACGGTTGCAGAACAAGTGAACGTACAAGAGACAAATCCCTCATCACCAGTAGAACTGAAAGAGTCGTCTGAAAGCACAGGAAAAAAGAAGAAAACACCCATGATTTTTGCCGTTTTATTATGTATCATCTTGGTTTGTATCATTGTTTTTGTGATGATACGATTTGGCAATCAAAAGAAAGAAAAAGCAGAAGTCGATAAACAAGAAGTTCAGTCTGAATATCGGATGACTGGCAATGCTTTAGAAAATTTTGACTTGAGTTTTTTAAAGCTAGAGAACGGAGAGAAAAATATCATTTATAGTCCGCTTTCTATCAAGTATGCTTTAGAAATGTTGAGTGAAGGAGCAAGTGGCAATACAAAAGAACAACTAGATGCAGTAATAGGGGACTATGAAGCAAAGAAATATGAGAATAGTGCCAATATGTCTTTTGCCAACGCCATGTTTATTCGTGATAGCTTCAAAGAAAATGTAAAAGAAAAATATACGAAACAACTTGCTACAAAATACAATGCAGAACTTATTTTTGATGCCTTTTCTTCCACAGATACAATCAATCATTGGGTGCAAGATAAGACACTAGGACTAATCAATCACTTAGTGGATGATGTGGATGGAAAGCAGTTCTTTTTAATCAATGCTTTGGCCATTGATATGGATTGGACAAATCTCATTCAAGCAACGACGAATGTAGCGAATACAGCCTATTCTGTTCGGTATGCTCATGAAGACTATTCTGCTTATATTCCAGTTATCGATGGAGACAAGTATTCCTCATTAGCCTTTAATAATCATCAACTGAACGCAAAGGCAGTCGAAATAGGAGCATCCATTAACCGTTATGATATCATTAATGAATTAGGGGAAGAAAATATTCGGAACACCATTACCCAAGAATATACTGAATGGCTTCGTCAAGAAGAACAAAAGTGGATTGAGAATGGCATCGATTATTCTAGTTCACAAGAAACTCCTGTGGATGAGTATGTGAATCAATTTATCAAAGAACTTGGCGAAAATTATCAACAAATGAAAGGTTCTACCGATTTTCAGTTTTATGTCGATGATGAAGTCAAAGTTTTTGCGAAAGACTTAAAAGAATATAATGGAACAACCCTACAATATGTGGGCATTATGCCAAAAGAAAAAGAACTCAATACTTATCTTCAGGAAACAGATGCCATAGCTATGACAAATCTTATCAGTCAGTTAAAAGATATAAAGTTAGAAAACTTTACACCTGGAAAAGTGACTAAAATTACAGGAATGATTCCTTTATTTCAATTTGATTATCAATTGAATTTGATGGACGATTTGAAAAAATTAGGAATCCAAGATGTTTTTCAAGAGAATCAAGCAGATTTATCAGCCATGACTTCTATCAAGGAAACTTATATTGACCAAGCCATTCATAAAGCCAATATTGAGTTTTCAAATGAAGGCATTAAAGCAGCTGCAGCAACGTCAATGGGTGGATTTGGGGCAGCTGGTGGTGGCTTTGAACATCTCTATGAAGTGCCTGTTGAAACGATTGATTTAACGTTTGATAAGCCATATCTTTTCCTTATTCGCGATAAAAATAGTGGAGAAGTATGGTTTGTTGGAAGAGTACAACAACCTACTGAAAACAATTAACGAAATCGAAAGTAGTCTTCATAGGACTGCTTTTTTCGTCTTTTCTCATCTTTTGTTGAATAAAATAAGAATTATGTTAGAATAATACTAACATTTGCTAGCAATGAATGATAAAGGAGTGAGATTATGAAAAAGAAAGTCTTCATCATGAGCGGGATTTTGATAGTGATTTTTGTTCTTGCTATTTCTGGATACTTTTTTTATCAAGATTGGCGCGTTCGTCATGCCATTATTCAAGTCACTCTTAAAGAAGATTTGAATCTTGAAGTTTATAGTCATGTGAAATTAAAAGATTTGATTCAGGATATCAATGGGAAAATAGAGAAAAATCTAACAATCAATACGCAAAAATTAGGAACACAAACGATTCACTTTGATTATATCAATGAAGAAAACATTCGGGTTCCTTATGAATTTAAAGTAAAAATTGTTGACCGAACACCTCCTATCATCAGTCTTTATAATCGTTATTCAGTTACGGTTGGTTATCAAGACGATTTAGCGAAAGAATTTTTCTGTGGGGACAATTACGATGACCATCCTACTTGTACTGTGGAAGGAGAATATCATTTAGATGCGGTAGGAAGCTATCCTGTTTCTTATAAAGCAGTTGACAGTAGTGGAAATGAAGTACAACATGCATTCACCTTGAATGTCGTTTCAAAATCTTCTTCCAGTGGCACTTCTTCACCGCAGTCTAGCTTTACTGATTTTGCGGACATTGTCGCTCAATACAAAAATAAAAATACCCAAATTGGAATTGATGTATCGCATTGGCAAGGAGATATTGATTTTCAACAAGTCAAAGAAGCAGGAGTAGAGTTTGTTTTTATTCGAGTAGGAAGTCAAAAGGGAATTGGTGGAAACTATCAATTGGATGATAAATTTGTTCAGAATGTGAAAGGATTTACGAAACTAGGAATTCCAGTTGGTGTTTATTTTTATACTTATGCAGATAGTCAAAAAGAAGCCAAGAAGCAAGCAAATTGGGTTCTTCAACAAATCAAAAAATATGACATTACACTTCCCATTGTCTTTGACTGGGAAAACTGGTCTTTTTATCAAGAGTTTCAACTTTCCTTTTATCATTTAACACAAATAGCCAATACATTTATGGATACTGTCGCGAAGAAAGATTACCAAGGAATGCTTTATAGTAGTAAAAACTATCTAGAGAATATGTGGATGGAAACAAACTATCCTGTTTGGTTGGCTCATTATACAGAACAGACGGATTATGAGGGGGATTATCAAGTATGGCAGCTTTGTAATGATGGCAAAATTAACGGCATTCAAGACAACTATGTCGATATAGACATTCTTTACAAAAAAAAATCAAAAACAAAGCTTGAAAAATAAATACCTTTTGTTTATAATACAACTAAATACGAAGAAATTGAGGAGTAAAAGTTTTTCTTTTTCAAGAGAGCATAGGCCTGGTGAAACTATGTAAAAGAAATTCTTTGAAGGTTGCAATGGAGTAGATTATTCCGGAAGAAATTCCGTTATCAAAGAAGAGTGACTGTGAGGTAAGTAAGGTGGTACCACGGATGCAAAATTCGTCCTTAGCAAAAGTCACTTTTTTATTGGAGGGAAGATGCCATGAAAGAGGCAATAGAAGCATTTGAAAAGTATGTACACGAATTTGATTTGCAAAATGAGAAGATTGCTTTAAAGTATCGACATACCTATCGGGTAGTGGAGAATGCGAAAATATTAGCAAAGCAATTCCATCTTTCTTTACAAGACGAAGAATTGTTACTTAAATGTGCTTTACTACATGATATTGGAAGATTTTACCAAGTAAAACAATTTGATAGTTTTCAAGATGGACAAATGGACCATGCTTCTTATGGAATTGCGTATTTATTTCAACAAGGGCACATTTCCCTTTATGAAAAGAACAAAGCCAATCAAGAAGTGATTCGGCAAGCAGTCTATTATCACAATAAGCATGAAGATGAAATTCCAAAGCTTGATGAGCGTACTCGATTTTTTGTAGAACTCGTTAGAGATGTTGATAAAATTGATATTTATAAAGTCTATGCAGATGAAATTTTATTAGCTTTCTGTAAAGAAGATTTAAGTTTGAATGCTCTAGAAACTTTTCAAAAACAGCATTCTATCCACTACCAAAAAGAGAAAAAGAAAAATCAAACAGACAGTTTTTTAGTTGCATGTGGCTTTATTTTTGATATCAATTATAAAGAGAGTTATCAATTATTAAAGGAAAAAGGCTATTTAGAAAACTTTTTTAAAAAAGTACAAGTGGCAGAAGACAGTTATTCCATGTTTGAAACGATTAAGAAAGCTGTTTTCCAAAAATTAGAGGAGGAAGTTCTATGTTAGAAAAAAAATATGACCATAAAAAAGTAGAAGCTGGCAAATATGATTGGTGGAAAGAACAAGGCTATTTTGAAGCAAAAGAAAAAGACAAAGAACCTTTTTGTATTGTGATTCCACCTCCAAATGTAACAGGTAAACTACATTTAGGACATGCTTGGGATACCGCTTTACAAGATATTATTATTCGTTATAAAAGAATGCAAGGCTATGATGCTGTTTGGATTCCAGGAATGGACCATGCTGGGATTGCAACGCAAGCAAAAGTGGACCAAAAGCTGAAAGAAGAAGGTATTTCTCCTCGTAGCTTAGAAAGAGCGGAATGGTTGAAACATGCATGGAACTGGAAAGAAAAATATGCCGAAAATATTCATGAACAGTGGAAAAAACTAGGCCTTTCTCTTTGTTATTCCAAAGAAAGATTTACATTGGATGAGGGGCTTTCTAAAGCAGTTCGTCACGTTTTTGTTACGCTTTATGAAAAAGGACTCATCTATCGAGGAGAGAGAATTATTAACTGGGACCCAGAAGCAATGACTGCGCTTTCCAATGAAGAAGTTGTTTATAAAGATGTGGAAAGTTACTTCTATCACATCAAGTATTTTCTAGAGGAAAGTGAGCAATATTTAGAAGTTGCTACCACTAGACCTGAAACGTTATTTGGAGATACAGCAGTGGCAGTCAATCCGGAAGATGAACGGTATAATCAGTACATTGGAAAAAATGTCATCTTACCAATTGTTGGTAAAAAGATTCCGATTGTTGCCGATGAACATGCAGATCCTACCTTTGGAACAGGTGTTGTTAAAATTACTCCAGCTCATGACCCGAACGATTTTGAAGTTGGACTTCGTCATCACTTACCATTTATTAACATTCTCAACAAAGATGCAACTTTAAATGAAAATGTGCCTGTGGAATATCAAGGTTTAGACCGCTTTGTAGCGCGAGAAAAAGTCATTGAAGAATTAAAGAAAGCGGATTTGTTATTATCATGCAAGAAAATTGTGCATGCTGTTGGACATAGTGAACGAACAGGTACCATGATTGAACCTTATGTGTCAAAACAATGGTTCGTTAAAATGCGTCCTTTAGCTGACCGTGTTTTAGAAAATCAAAAGAACAAAAAGACGAAAGTCAACTTTGTTCCCGCACGTTATGAAAAGACCATGAATCATTGGATGGAAATCACGTATGATTGGTGTATTTCAAGACAGCTTTGGTGGGGACATCAAATTCCTGCTTGGTACAAAGATGAGCAAATTTATGTCGGTATGGAAGCCCCTCAAGAAGAAGGATGGGTGCAAGATGAAGATGTGCTAGATACTTGGTTTTCTTCTGCTTTATGGCCATTTTCTACCTTGGGTTGGCCTGATGATACAGAAGACTTAAAACGGTATTATCCGAATCAAGTCTTGGTAACTGGATATGATATTATTCCATTTTGGGTCAATCGAATGACTTTCCAAGGCCTTGAGTTTACTGGACAACGGCCCTTTAAAGATTGCTTGATTCATGGCCTCATTCGAGATAAAGAGGGAAGAAAAATGAGTAAATCTTTAGGAAATGGTGTCGATCCAATGGATGTGATTGATGCGTATGGCGCAGATGCTTTAAGGTTTTTCTTAACAACGAACTCTGCCCCAGGAACAGATTTACGTTATGATGAAGAGAAAGTGAAGTCCACCTGGAATTTTATTAATAAATTATGGAATGCTTCTCGTTTTGTTTTAATGAAGTTAGAAACGTATCAAGGAAGTCCTATCAGCCATGCACAACTCCTGCTTCAAGACCAATGGATTTTAACGAAAAAAAATCAATTGATTCAAGAAGTGACAAAAAAGATGGAACAGTATGAATTTCATACAGTAGGAATATCTCTCTATGAATTTATTTGGAATGATTTTTGTGATAATTATATCGAACTTGTCAAAAATGATACTACTGAAAATCAATTGGCAGTTTTATTAGATGTATTGGAAACAATTTTAAAACTTCTGCATCCATTTATGCCTTATGTCACGGAAGAAATTTACCAAATGTTACCAAATCATGAAGAATCCATTATGATGAGTGCTTATCCACAATTTAATGCAAAAGAACTGTTTCCAACAGAACAAGAATTGCTAGATAAAATCTTAACAGATATTGTGGCAATTCGAAATTTGAAAGCAACGAATCAAATTTCAAAAGAAGCAAAAGTGATTTGGAAAACAGATTCTTCTTATGAGAAAATTTATGCGTCACAGTTAAAAATTCAAGAGGAAAATGGAAAGCAAGCACCAATCGATTCTTCTTTAAAGGCCATTCCTTATCAATCTCCTTATATTCAAATTACTTACTATGTGAAAGAAGAAGTTGAAAATCAAGAGCAACGCAAGATGGAAATTGAAAAATTAGAAGCTTCTATTGCAAGAAGAAAGAATTTACTTGCGAATGAAAATTATGTCAAGAAAGCGCCTTCTCAAATTGTTCAATCTGATCGAGAAAAATTGCAAGAAGAAGAACAAAAACTAGCAGTTTTAAAGAAGATGATGGAAAACAAATAAGGAAAAAACTTATTTGTTTTTTCACACTTTAAAAGGAACTGAAAGCATCGTGTAAAAAGTTGAACTTACACTAGACGCCAAATAAGGAAATCTGTAAAATAGAATTAGGAGGGAAAAATATGAAAATAATTGGTGTCATTCCTGCGAGATATGCTTCTACAAGATTTCCTGGCAAGCCTCTTGCGGATATCTGTGGAAAGCCAATGATCTGGTGGGTTTATGAACAAGTGAAGAAAGTAAAAGAATTGAGTGAAATTTATGTCGCAACAGATGATGAAAGGATTGTCGATGTCTGTAAACAATATCATATGAAATATTTGATGACAGGAAAAGATACGCCGAATCATATTCATAGAATTTGGGAAGTGACGAATTTAATCGAAGCAGATTATTATATCAGTATTAATGGAGATGAACCATTAATTGACCCGAAGAGTATTCAAAGAGCCTTGCCAACAGAATGCATCAAAGAAGAACCTTATTTTAAAAGTGTTTATCGCGAATTGACTGATCCTGCTGAATTAATGGATATAGCGAATGTTAAAATTGTTTTAAATAAGGAGGGCATTTGTCTTTATCAGTCAAGAAATCCAATTCCATCGACAAAGGGTTCTCTTCTCTTTAAATATAAAAAGGCAATCGGAATAGAATGTTTTAATAAGAAAGCACTTGATTTCTTTGTACAAACACCCATGGGCGTGCTTGAAAAAATTGAAGATATTGACCACTTAAGATTTATTGAAAATAATGTTCCTATTCATTATGAGATGATTGAGTCAGAATCCATTTCTGTCGATACCAAAAACGATTTAGAAAAAGTCATTCAAATTATTTCTAAACGTATCGCAAAAGAGGAACATCATGAATAATATTCAAATTTTAGATTGTACATTAAGAGATGGTGGAAGAATTATTAATTGTGAGTTTCTTAATCGTGATATTGAAGATATTTCTTATCGTTTATCTAACTCCAATATTGATATTGTAGAACTTGGCTTTTTAAGAGATAAAATTCATTATCAAGGAAACAGTACTTTTTTTGAAGATGTTGACCAAATGATTCCTTTTATAAATAAGAATTCTTCAACAATGTATGTGGCTTTTATTGATTATGGAATGTTTGATTTTGATACTTTAAAGCATCATGATGGAAAATCCATTGATGGAATACGAGTTGGATTTACGAAGAAAAATTTTAAAGAACATCAAGAAGATCTTCTGCGCTGTTTAAAAAGTGTGAAACAAAAAGGCTATCGGCTTTTTATTCAAGGAGTCAATTCTTTGGGGTATAATGACCAGGAATTTTTAGAAGTCATTCAAATGGTAAATGAAATAGAACCTTATTCTTTTGGTATTGTTGATACTTATGGTTCTATGTACATGGACGATTTACGACATTATTATCAGTTTGTCCATCAACATTTGAAAAAGCAAATATGGATTGATTTCCATTCACATAATAATTTTCAGCTTTCCTTTGCCTTTGCTCAAGAATTCATTCGCTTAGCTGAAGAAACCAATCGAAATGTGATTATTGATGCAACTTTGAATGGAATGGGAAAATGTGCCGGTAACTTGAATACAGAATTGATTGTCGATTATTTGAATCGAAAAAAACAAAGAAATTATGATTTTGATGAGATTTTGGATATCATTGATGAGCACATGTATCGAATCAAGGAAGAGAAAAATTGGGGTTATTCCATACCTGCCATGATGGCCGGTATATTTGGGTGTCACCCAAATAATATCATATATTTAACAGAACAGTTCCGTTTGGCAACAAAAGATATCAAGTATATTGTTTCGATGATTGACAAAGATTTAAGACAACGTTATGACTATGATAATATAAAACGAATTTACCAAGAATATAATAGTAAAAGAGTGGATGACCAAAAAGTGATTTTGTCCTTAAAAGAAAAAATTGGAACACGTCCTATTTTAGTCTTATTACCTGGTAAAACATTGGTTGATTATCGAGAACAGATTGAAGCTTATATTGAAAAGAATCATCCTTTTCTTATCTCTGTGAATTTTGTGACAACTTTTTCAAGGAAAGAAAATCGTCTTGCTTTTTTTGGAAGTGAAAAGCGTTTAAAAGAATACACTCATTTAAAAGACGAGTCCATTTTACTGACTTCCAATATTCGTAATACAGCTTATGACTTAGTCAACTATAATACATTGATTGAACCTAGTTTAGATATTTTTGATAATACCTTTATTATGCTTATGAATTTGTTGAAACGTCTTCATCTTACAAATGTATGTATTGCTGGATTAGATGGATTTAAAAAAGAACAAGAAAACTATTTTAGTGACCGAATGAATGATAAACGTTTTAAAGAAAAATATCAAGAAATCAATCAAGAGTTAGAAACCTTTATTCAACAATATTTAGCTTCCTCTCCATCAGGAACTTATCAGTTACTTACACCAAGTATTTACGAGAAGTTATTTAAGGAAAGGAAGGGGATTGCTTGTGAAAATTAAAATGATAGCTTTTGACGTGGATGGAACTTTAACGGATGGGAAAATTTATATTGGTTCTCAAGGGGAAATCATGAAAGCATTTCATGTTAAAGATGGTTATGCGATTGCAAATCTTTCTAAACAGCAAATAATCCCCGTTATTATTACGGGTCGAACATCGAAAATTGTTGAAATTCGGGGAAAAGAACTAAAAGTGATGGAAATTCATCAAAATACTTTGAATAAAAAAGAAAAATTAAAGGAATTACAAAAAAAATATCAGTTGTCTTTGGAGGAAATTGCTTATATTGGTGATGATATACCCGATTTAGAAGTGATGAAAGAATGTGGCTTTAAAGCTTGTCCGAATGATGCAATGGAGGAAATTAAGACAATTTGTGATTATATTGCAACGAAAGATGGGGGAAATGGCGCTGTGAGAGAAATTATTGATTATCTTTTAAAAAGGGAAGCAAACAAGGAGGGATAAAATGACTCAACGTGGAAAACTAATTGTGATTGAAGGAGCAACGGATGGTGTTGGTAAATCCACGCAACTTCGTCTTTTGAAAGAACATTTAGAACGGGATGGAGAAGAAATTGTCACGCATCATTTTCCATCTTACAATACGGAACAGGGAAGACTTGTAGAACTTTACTTAGAGGGAAAATTCGGTTCTATCGAAGAATTATCTCCTTATTTCATTCATAGTTTATATGCCATTGACCGTGCGATTACTTGGAAAACTGAACTTGAAAAATCCTATTTAGAGGGGAAAACAATTTTGTTAGACCGTTATACACCCTCTAGTCTGATGTATCAATCAGCTTATATTCAAGACGAAGAGGAGAAGAAAAAGTTTATTGCTGCTGTCATGGATTATGAATATGAAAAATTAGGCATTCAAAGACCAGATATTGTCTTCTTCTTATATGCGCCTTATCATTTTACTCAACAAATGCATGCATCAAGGAAAGACAATGAAGGAATTAAAAATGACCTTCATGAACGAAATCAGGATTTTTTATATCAAGTTTATCAAAATTCTATGCAGCTTGCTGATGTTCTTCAATTGGAAAAAATTAACTGTAGTGATGGAAATCAATTAAAGCCTACAGAAGAGATTCATGAAGAAATTTATCAAAAATTAAAAAGAAACTAAGAAAAATAGAGTTTCTTAAACGAACAGAAGAATAAAAGTGGATAGTAGACATTACAAAAAA
>CANQOD010000020.1 GCA_947625395.1 uncultured Bacilli bacterium | reverse complement strand
CCTAATTTTCTTTTGAGCATCATAAAGCAGTAAGACTCCTATCAAATAACTGAGTTGAAAAGGTTTATCGGCTCGCGTGTTGGGAACTTCAATTTCCACGTGTGGTTCTTCCTCATCATATAAAATATAGTTGTGTTCTTTCTCTTCTTCCTGCACTGTAATTTCAAAGTCATCTACTTTTTGGTAGCCACTTTTACTTGTTTTTTGATGAATACGATAAGTTCCATATGGTAGTTCAAAGGTGACCGTACCATCTTCATTTGTTTCCACACACTTGTATAGTTGGTTGTCTTTTTGATAAATTTCAAAGACAACACCTGCTTCTGCTTTTAGAAGATGTTGATTCCCAAAGAGCTTTTTCAAAGTGACTTTGTTTTTGATAACCTCATTTTCTAAAAGAAGTTCTATGTGTGGATGATTTTCGTCTATCGTTATTTCAAAAACTTGTGGATTTAAAAGATAGCCTGTTCCTGCCTTTTCTTCTTGAATGGTATAAGTGCCAAATGGCAGATAATCAATGGTGCCACTGGATACAGAAATCGTTTGTTCTAAGGTATCATCCAATGTAAATGTGGCGATTTTTTCGTGTTCGCTATTATAGACAGAAAAGACGGCACCTTTTAAACTGGCTTCTCCACTTGGAGTGGAACTTTGCGTTTCTTTATCGATTTTCTTGACATTGATGGAAGTATCGATGACATGAATAGGAAAGGAAAAGACTTTGTCTTCTGTACTGCCGCGATTCATGACTGCCTGACTCGTGCGACTAAAATAAAAGAGCGCTGGCTGATTCGTATGGGTTTTAAAGCGTCTACGAATTTGAATTTGATAATCTCCCTCTTCTAAATTTTGGAAAGTAATCTTGTTGTTTTTTTGCTGAAAAGGAAGTGCTGTTTCTAAGGTGTCTTGATACGTTCCACTCGTTGGCAGTTCAAATTGAATACTCCCATGCACTGTGGTGTAATAAGGCTTCGCATACCGTGGCGCTTGGTTGTAGACGCGAATATTGTCACTGATAATACCGAACCAAGTATCATATTTGCTCGTTTGATTGCCATTTAAAGTATCAGTGAAATAGAATTCACAATCAGGTTCCAAAATTTGCCAAATTCGAAGCTGCGTTGCCATATAGTAAACAAGGTTGCTACTTCCTAGCGGATAAGCAAAAGATGCTACCTCCTTAATTTGCTCGATTTGTGTGTCCGTCATTCCCTCAATTCGCTCAACGCTTTCATAGAGGGCATTGCCATCGAATAAACTAAAGGGCTGTAGACAATAGACAATTTCGTCTGTTTCTTTATTTCGCAACACTCTTCCTTGTGCATAGTTTTTGACATTCCCTTGTTTTCGAACGACAAAAACATCAGGAATATATTCAGCTTCATAAAACTGTGCTGCTTTGACTGTCAATGGACTTAAAAAAGAACTTCCAAAAAGAATTGTTAAGAACAATAAAATTTTTTTCATAAATGCCTCCTTTTTTTCTTAACGGTTACTAACTTAACAGGAAGTCTTCTTTTTGACAAAAGCCACATTTTCAAAATCAGGGAGTAATTTCACCGAAAAAAAGAAAGAAAAGGGCTTTTTTCTCTCTTTGTTTTCTTTTTTTCTCTTAAAAATGCAAAATGTCTAAAATTTTATTTTTTTTCTAAAACTTGGTCAATCAGTCCATATTCTTTGGCTTCTTTGGCTTCTAAAAAATAATCTCTATCTGTATCTTGTTGAATGACTTCTAATGGTTGTCCTGTATTTTTAGCGAGTAAAAGATTCATTTTTGCTTTGATTTTTAGGATGTGTTCCGCAGCAATTTGAATTTCTGTTGCTTGTCCTTTCGCGCCACCTAATGGCTGATGAATCATGACTTCAGCATTTTCTAAAGCAAAACGTTTTCCTTTTTCCCCAGCTGCAAGTAAAAAAGCAGCCATCGATGCAGCCATCCCTACACAGATAGTCGAAACAGGACTTTTGATGAAATGCATTGTATCATAAATGGCCATTCCGGCAGTAATGGAACCTCCAGGAGAATTGATATAAAGCGAGATGGGTTCTTGATTTAAAGAATCTAAATAAAGAAGTTGTGCCACGACCACATTCGCGAGTGCATCATCAATTTCTCCAGTTAGTAAAATAATCCTATCTTTTAAAAGCCTTGAAAAAATATCATAACTTCTTTCGCCTTGTATTTCTTTTTCTACAATCATTGGGACTAAACTCATTCTCATCACGGATAATCACCTATTCCTATTGTAAGAAAAAACAGTGAAAATTATACCTACAAGAATGTGACAAAAATTTTATCGGTCAATGGGAAGTAAAGGACTCAAAAAAAGTGCGTTTGCATGCCAAAAGTGACTTTTTAAAAAGGAACTAAAAGCGGAGGTAGACAGGAGAAGATAAATCTTTCATTTACGAATAGGGATGAGACGTGTTATAATAAAAAAAGAATAAGAAGGTGAAAGGCATGATAGAGAATGTTGTAGTTAAAGTGTTTGACCAAGAGTTAGAAGTTCCTAAAGGAACCACGCTTTTAGAAATTAGTAAATCCTTTAAAGAACAATATCAATATCCTATCTTACTTGCTAGTGTCAATGGCGTTTATCATGAGTTGAATGACCGTATTGAAGAAGATTCCTATATTCTCTTTTTTGATTTAACTTCACGAGTTGGCTCACGAGCACACATTGCGGGCCTTACCTTTCTTCTATTAAAAGCGGTGAAAGACCTTTATGGACAAGAGGAAACGATTTTTGTTGAACATTCCATTGATAAAGGAATTTATATCGAAACAAGTTTTCATCTTGATAAAGATAAAGTGGAACAACTCCAAAAACAAATGCAACGATTGGTCGATAAGAATCTGTCCATCAAGCGAATGAACGTAGAGCGATTAGATGCCATTCGCTACTTTGAAAAGGTCAATCATTTCTCAAAAGCTAAAATTTTACGGTACAATACAAATACGTATATTACGCTTTATCGCATCGAAAATGTCTATGATTATTTTTACCATTTAATGCCTGTCGAAACGGGACTTTTAAAGGATTTTCATCTCACTTATATTCATGAAAAAGGCTTAGTCTTACAGTTTCCAACCATTTATGATGTCAATGCGATGCAAAAATATCAACATCATCCCCTCTTATTTCAGGTGTTTGAAGAAGCTAGAAATTTTGGAAAAACATTGAAAATAGAAACGGTGGCTGACTTAAATGAATTTGTATCAACAGGTAAAATAAGAGAGCTGATTCGAATCGATGAAACATTTCAAAATAACCGTTTGATTGAAATCGCTAAAACCATTTATCAGAAACGGGACCAATTAAAAGTGATTTTACTCGCGGGTCCATCTTCGAGTGGAAAAACAACAACGACTAGAAAGCTTTGCATGTATCTAAGAAGCTTAGGACTTGAACCAAAAATGTTATCGATGGATGATTACTTCTTAGACAGAAAGGATACACCACATCTTCCCAATGGGGACTATGATTTTGATTCCTTTAAAGCGTTGGACCTTTCTTTATTAGATGAGCAAGTAGAACGACTATTTAAGGGAGAAACGGTTACCATTCCCACCTTTAACTTTTTTACAGGAAACAAAGAATTCAAGGATACGATGCAACTAGGAGAAAATGATATTCTCTTAATAGAGGGCATTCATGCTTTAAATGACCAATTACTCGCGCGCATTCCAAGAAGTGCGAAATATAAAATCTATTTATCGGCGCTAACGGAGCTTAAAATGGACCATCATAATCGGTTCTCCACAACGGATAATCGCCTTTTAAGACGAATGGTACGAGATAATCGAACAAGAGGATATTCGATTGAACATACTTTGGCAGTTTGGCCGAATGTGCGAAAAGGAGAGGAAGAGAATATTTTTCCGTTTCAAGATGAAGCAGATATTGTCTTTAATACGGAATTGATTTATGAATTGGGCGTATTAAAAACGTATGCTGAACCGTTGCTTTATTCGGTGAAAGAAGATTCTCCTTATTATGAAGAGGTGAAAAGACTTCTCAATTTGCTCCATTTGATTTTACCAATTTCTTCTGAGGATATCCCCGATGATTCCATTTTAAGAGAATTTGTTGGTGGTAGTTATTTTAATGCGAAATAATTGTCAAACTTTGTAGAAAGAATCGACAGGATTCTTTTTTTTATGGTATAGTGAAGATAGAAAGGAAGATGAAAAAATGAAGATTGCAATCAATGGCTTTGGAAGAATTGGAAGATTGATTTTTCGTCTCATGGAAGAAGACGAAGATTTAGAAGTTGTGGCGATTAATGATTTAACAGACGCAAGCCAACTTGCCTATTTATTAAAATACGATACTTCTCATAGACGCTATCGTGATGAAGAAATTTCTTTTGATGAGGAGGGTATCCTTGTTGGAAAGCATCATATTAAAGTGCTTGCTGAGAAAGACCCAGCGCTTTTACCCTGGAAAGAAATGGGCATTGATTTGGTAATGGAATGCACAGGCTTATTTACCTCTGTGGATAAGGCCCATGCGCATATTGATGCAGGTGCCAAAAAAGTGCTTATTTCTGCACCGGCGAAAGGAGAGGCAAAAACAATTGTCTACAATGTGAATCATCAACAATTAGATGGCAGTGAAGAGATTGTTTCAGCTGCTTCTTGTACGACCAACTGTCTTGCCCCTGTATTAAAGGTGTTGGAGGAAAATTTTGGTATTCAACAAGGCTTTATGACGACTGTTCATGCATATACAAATGACCAAGCAACGCTTGATGTTGCTCATAAAAAAGGCATTTATGCACGTCGTGGTCGTGCGGCGGCAGCCAATATTGTGCCTGCTTCGACAGGCGCTGCGAGTGCGATTGGCAAAGTGTTACCACAACTGGATGGAAAATTGGAGGGAACGGCAATGCGTGTTCCTGTCACGACGGGTTCTGTGATTGACCTTGTCTTAAAGCTCAAGAAACAAGTTACGACAGAAGAAGTCAACTCCGCGCTTCGAAAAAGTACCAATGAAACGCTCCAATATACAGAGGACCCTATTGTTTCTAGTGATGTGATTGGGGAACGTTGTGGTGCCCTTGTCGATGGCCTTTTAACAGCCATTTCTGAAACGGATGGCGAACAACTTGTAAAGGTTGTTGCTTGGTATGATAATGAAATGGGGTATTCGACCCAAATGGTTAGAACTGCAAAATACTGGTTAGAACAGTAAAAGCTTTCACCATTTTTAAAGAGAATCATCATGTAGGAAGAAAGAATAGGTAAGCAATGGCTTATTCTTTTTTTAATTTGTTTTTCCCTCAATCACTCCTCCACTTTTGGTGTCATCTTTTCTATCCATTCTCTTTTTGTGATGGACAGCGTTTCTATAGAAGTGGGATTGCTGTTTTTCTGTTTTTCTTTTTGATTTTTAAACTTTTTAGTCTTTTTAGACTTTTTAGACTTTTTCTTGCAATGGCGTTGAATTAGAGATAAAATAAGTGAGAAAATTTTAAGAGGAGTCATGTGTACATGGAAAATTATTATCAATTATTAGGTATCCGTCAAGATGCAACACCATCAGAGATTAAGGAAGCTTATTATAAAGAAGCAAAAAAATATCATCCGGATAATCATCCCAATCAAAGCGCTTTGGAAATTGAAATGATGAAAAAAATCACAATTGCTTATGCTGTACTAAGTCATGAGGATACAAGACAAAAATATGATGCGACGTTAAAGGGAACGCAATCAGCTTCTTTCAGCTTTGCTGAACAAGACAAAAGTTACACGGAGTTCATGCAGTCTTTTTGGAAAGAGTATCAACCTTATTTTAATGATGTAGATAGGATTTGGAAACAAGCGGAAGAAAAAATGAAAGAAAGAGAAAGAAGAACAGATGAGCAAGTAAAAGAAATGGTAAGAAGAGCAGAGAATTTAGCCAAACAAGCCAATCAACAGGCAAGTGAAATGGAAAGACAATCCGAACAGCAAGTCAGAGAATTCGAGAAAAGAATGCAAAAACAATTTTCTAAAATAGATGCGAAAATAAAAAAATGGTAAGAATCGATAAAAGAGAAAGAAAAGCGGAAAGGGGTCGAGCTTGAAAAGCTCTTTTTTTCTTGTTCAAAAACTGTTATAATGAAAAAAGATGGAGGTCCTATGAAAACAATTCGAGATTTTGATTTAAAAAATAAAAGAGTCGTTATTCGCTGTGATTTTAATGTACCTTTAAAAGAGGGAAAGATTATGGATGATACACGGATAAAAGGTGCATTAGAAACAATTCAATATGCTTTATCTCAACAAGCAAAAGTTGTTTTACTTTCTCATCTTGGCAAAGTCAAAGAAGAAAGCGATAAGAAAAAAAACACACTAAAACCCATTGCTCGACATCTAGAAGAAATCTTAGGGCAAAAAGTGCTTTTTATTGAAACAACAGATTTTGAAGAAGTAAAAAAACAAGTTTCTACCTTAGAAGACGGGGAAGTTTGTCTTCTTGAAAACACGAGATTTTATGATTTAGAGGGGAATAAAGAAAGTGGTAATGCGGAAAGTCTAGCCCGCTTTTATGCAAGTTTAGGGGACATTTTTATTAATGATGCTTTTGGTACACTTCATCGAAGTCATGCTTCCAATGTGGGAATTGCTTCTTTTCTACCAGCTGGAATTGGCTTTTTAGTTGAAAAAGAAATTTCCTCTTTAGCGTCTGTTTTTTGCCCTAAAAAACCATTTATCGTCATTTTAGGAGGTGCTAAGGTACAAGATAAAATTGGTGTGATTGAAAAATTTGCTCCTAAATGTGATAAAATTTTAATTGGTGGTGCAATGGCACTGACGTTTTTAGATGCCGAGGGTTACGCTGTAGGAGCTTCAAAAACGGAACAAGAATCATTCGCGTTTTGTCAAAAAATGTTAGAGCAATATCCTGAAAAAATTGTTTTACCTGTGGACCTTGGAACCACAAAAGTCTATGAGGAATGTACCCCTGTTTATAAAGACATTACTGAATTAGAACTGGATGATTATGCGCTTGATATTGGTCCACAAACAATCAAAAATTTTGAAAATCAATTAAAAGAGGCCCATACGGTTCTTTGGAATGGTCCTCTTGGACTGTATGAATTTCCCTCTTTTCAAAAAGGGACAAAAGAACTTCTTCTTTATTTAAAAGAGAAAAAGGATTGTATCCAAACTGTTGTGGGTGGTGGCGATACAGTGGCTTGTGCCATGGAAAATCATGTTGAGGATGCACTCTATCATTTATCTACAGGAGGAGGCGCTACGTTAAAGTATTTAGAAGAGGAAACATTAGTTGGATTAGAGGCAATTAAAAGAAATGAAAGTCGTTAAAGCCAATCCAAAAAATCAAAAGCACATTTCCATGTATGCTGCATTTTGTAAGCAAAATGGTATCCATATCACTCTTTCGGAAGAAGAGTCGATGTATCAAAAAAGACATTATTTCTTTTTAGAAAAAGAAAATCAAATCATCGAAAATTGCCAAGTAGAAGTGATAGAAGATTTAAAACAAGCTGTGTTAGCAATTACCAAAACACCTCATAAAAAAGGCAATCATCTTTTCACATTGATTCAAGAAACGCTTGCTTATCTGTTCGCAAGAGAACCAGAATTAGATATCTTTTTACAAGTAGAGAATCAAGAAATCGTCCCGCGCTTAGAAGCATTAGGGTATGATATTTTATCACTGGGGACAGATGATACAGGGCAATATATCTATTCAATATTAAAAGATACAGTAGAAGAGGAATGATTATATGAAAAATATCAAAAGAAATACAATTATTATTTTTGCGGTTACCCTGATTGTTCTTTATTTTGTATTAAAAGATCAATTTACGCAAGTCATCGATACGCTTTTAAGGGTCGATTTGAAATTTATTTTAATTGCGATTTGTTTGTATGTGATTTATATTTTTCTAAAGTCCTGGGTGAGTTATCTAACCATAGGAGATCGAAAAAAAGTTTCTCTTAAAGAAGCTGTGAAACATAATATTATTACACAATTTTTCAATGGCATTACACCTTTTTCTACCGGTGGGCAACCGATGGAAATTTACATGTTACATGAACATGGTATTCGTCCGATGCGCGCCACCAATATTATTATGCAGAACTTTATTTTTTATCAAGTGGCACTTGTCCTCTTTGGCCTTTGGGCCGTGATTTATAATCAAGTGACAGGCGTTTTAACATACAATGCGTTTCTACAAGGCCTGATTCTTCTTGGCTTTGTGATTAATATTGGTGTTGCTTTATTTATCGCATTAGTGGCCACCTCTAAAAAGTTTACAAAAACAATTGTTTTAACGATTTTAAAAATAGGAGTCAAACTGCACATTGTCAAGAATTACGATATTCAGAAAGAAAAATGGGAAGAGCGTCTGAATGATTTTCATCAGTATACGAGTGAATTGAAACAACAAAAATCACTCTTTGTGGTTGGCGTACTAGCAAACTTTGTCTCCCTTTTCTGTTTTTATGCCATCCCTTTATTTATTATTTATAGTCTTCATGATTTTACGTCCATCCATTTACTAGAAGCATTAACAGCTTCGGCGTATGTTTTGATTATGGGCTCTTTTATTCCCATTCCTGGTGCTTCAGGAGGAATTGAATATGGCTTTTCTCAATTCTTTCAACCATTTATTACCGGTAGCCAAATGGCAGTTGTGTTATTGATATGGCGTTTTATTACGTATTATTTAGGAATGATTGTTGGGGCGATTTGCTTTAATTTCCATCAGGGAGGGAAGAAAAAATGAGAATTGGCTTATTTACAGATAGTTATCCACCGTTTATCAATGGGGTATCTACAAGTGTTGAGATGCTAAAGAGAGCTTTGGAACAAAAAGGACATATTGTTTATGTCGTTACAGTAGGGCAAAATGCATTGCGTTATGAGTATAACGAAAAAGAACATGTTTTAAAAATTCCAGGTGTTCCTGTTGGTATTTATGATTATCGGTTAAGTCGAATTTACCCTTTGAAAGTCATTAATCAGATGAAAGATTGGAAGCTAGATATTATTCATTCGCATACCGAATTTGGAATCGGCATTTTTGCTCGTCTTTTTGCCAAACAAGAAAGTATTCCGCTTGTCCACACTTATCACACGATGTATGAAGATTATACACATTATATTACAAAGGGATATTTTGATAAATCAAGTAAAAAAATTGTCGAATATTTAACGATGTTTTACTGTGACAAAACAGCACGTGAATTGATTGTGCCTACTGAAAAAACGTATCGCCTGTTTAAAGAAAAATACCATTATGACAAGCCCATTAACGTTATTCCTACAGGTATGGATGTAGAAAGATTCCATCAGGAAAATCTTGATGTGAAAAAGTTAACATCAATTCGGAAGAACTTAAAAATTAAAGCGACTGATTTTGTAATCTTGTTTGTTGGAAGACTAGCGGAAGAAAAAAATATTCCTTTTTTAATTCAAGTGATGAAGAGAATCAGTCAAAAGGCACCAAATGCAAAGCTTTATTTAGTAGGAGATGGACCTGACAAACAAGCTTATGAAGAGCTGGTCAAAGAGGAAAAGTTGGAGAACAAAGTTTTTTTGGTTGGAAAAGTCGCTTTCCCGGAAATGCCTTATTATTATAATATTGCTGACTTGTTTGTAACGGCTTCTACAACAGAAACGCAAGGACTGACAGTGATTGAAGCGATGGCAAGTTCTGTTCCAGTTTTAGCGATTGATGATGAGGCTTTTCGAACTGTGGTCATTGATGATTTGAATGGAAAACTATTTGTGGACCAAGAGGGATTAGAAAACGCGATTTTAGAGTTGTATAAAGATAGGAAAAAATTGGAAAAGATGGGCATTCAAGCCCGCAATCAAGCCGAACACTATTCCCTTGCACACTTCGCAGAAAGTGCGTTAGAAGTTTATCAAAGAACAATCAAAGAATACAAAGCAAGAAAAAATTTCAGTACGACAATCCTGCACATTTTTAAGAAAGGAAAGGATGAATAATGTTATATGTTCTCAATCAAAAAAGTCATTTAACGAAAGAGGAACAAGAAAAATATACACAAGAAATTCGAAAACTTCCAAGGAATCCGCATGTTGTTTTCGCCCCATCTACTTGTTATCTTCCTCTTTATGAGAACTTGCCTTTGGCTTCTCAAGACATCAGTGCATATGAAATGGGTGCTTATACGGGCGAAGTTTCTGCTGAAAGTTTAAAGTCACTAGGAGTTTCTTATTGTATTATTGGGCATAGTGAGAGAAGAAACTATTTTCACGAAACGAACGATGTTTTCCAAAAGAAAATCACGCAAGCCTTACGTCAAGGAATGACGCCTATTTTCTGTATTGGTGAAACCGAAGAAGAGCACGAAAGTGGCCGAACAAAAGAGATATTAACAAAAGAACTTTCTTTGCTTTCTTTTTTTCCACAAGAGTTGTGGAAAAAGATTGTCATCGCTTATGAGCCTATTTGGGCGATTGGCACGGGAAAAAGCATTCAAAAGCAAGAATTGGAAGCAATAGTAACCTGGTTGAAACAACAAACAAATTGCCTTGTTTTATATGGAGGGAGTGTGCAACTAGAAACGATTGAAAGCTTTCAAGAAATTCCCCATTTAGATGGATTTTTAATTGGCGGAATGAGTACCGATTTGGTCAAAGTTATCCAATTAATCAAAGACTATTAAGAAAAAGCTTCTTTTTGCCACATCTCGACAAAAGTTGTCTTTTTTTTCTCTACCATTTTTAAAAAACATGTTATATAATGTAGGTGCGTGTAGTATATGGAAGGAGAAAAAATGGATAAAATAAAAGTCTTAATGATCGATGATAACGTTGAACTCATCGACATGGTTAAGGAATATTTTAGTAGTCACGCAAATATTGAAATTAAACTTACTGCGCACAATGGAATCGAGGGAATGGACAAAATCGTGAACAATGCTCAAGATTATGATTTAATTCTGTTAGATTTGATTATGCCAAAGAAAGATGGTATCGCAGTACTAGAAGAAATGAAAGAAAAAGGCATTTCAAAGAAAGTCATTGTTTTAACTTCTTATAATGCCCAAGAGATGATTCAAAAAGTTTCCAGTTTCGGAATTGGTTATTTTATATTAAAACCATTTGAACTTGCTGATTTGGAAAAGAGAATTATCGAATGTAGTAAAAATGGTAAAATTGAAGGTGGCAGCATTGATTTGTATCATAATAGTCTTCAAATATCAATTACCAAAATCTTACATGAATTAGGTGTGCCTTCTCATATTAAAGGATATCAATATATTCGAGAGGGAATTAGTGTCATCTATGAAAATCCAAATATTGTTGGTGGTATTACCAAAGAATTATATCCGGATATTGCAAAAAAATTTGATACAACTGTATCTCGGGTTGAAAGAGCGATTCGTCATGCTATTGAAGTTTCTTGGAATCGTGGTAATTGGAAACTGATGGAAGAAATATTTGGTCATAGTGTTGATATTGATAAAGCAAAGCCAACCAATTCAGAATTTATTGTTACAGTAGCTGACAAGCTTCGGCTTGAATATCATAAATTACCGATTGAAGAATAAGGAAATATAGACGATGTATTTCTTTTTCTTTTTTCATGAAAACTTCACCAAATTAAAAAGGTTTTGTGCTATAATCTAGAGTAGGTGATAAAGATGACAGAGAAGCACTTTAAAAACTTAGATGAACAAATTGAAATATTAAAATATAAAGGCTTAAAAATCGCTAATGAAGACTATGCGAAAGAAATCTTGTTAAGAGAAAATTATTTCTTTATCAATGGTTATCGTTATCCTTTTTTCAAAAGTGAACATGAGAAAAAATTTATTGAGGGAACAACTTTTGAAGAACTCTATAGTTTGTTTTTATTTGATAGGCGTATTCGAAATACGATTTTTAAGAACTTGCTTGTGATTGAGAATAATATGAAGTCTATCTTATCTTACCAGTTATCAAAGAAGTATGGTTATCGTGAAAAAGATTATTTAAAGGCGAAGAACTTTACGGAAGATAAGTTAAAACAAAAGCAAGTTGCTGATTTGCTACATAAAATGAAAAGGCAAATTCGGGTGAATGGTGCGCAACACACAGCTACGCAGCATTATATTACGAATTATGGCTATATCCCGTTGTGGATTTTGGTCAAAGTGTTGTCGTTTGGGATTGTTGGAGAATTATTTTCTATTCTAAAAGTAGACGACCAAAAAAATATTTGTGCAATTTATCATTTGGATGTTGAAACATTATCTGTTTATTTGCCTATTTTAGCAAATTATCGAAACTTGTGTGCACATGAAGATATTTTGTATGATAATAAAACACAAAAAGCCATTGATAATACCATTTATCATAAAATTTTAGGAATTCCTCAAGTTGATGATGAATATATCTATGGAAAGACAGATTTATTTGCGCTGATTATTATCATGAAGCAGATGTTATCCACAGAAGAATTTCAAAATATGATGTTGGAGATTGAGGAGTATCTGAA
>CANQOD010000019.1 GCA_947625395.1 uncultured Bacilli bacterium | reverse complement strand
TAAGTATGAGTGCAATTTTTGTTCCCAATCAAAATAAAGATGAGCAAAAAGTTCAGCAACTCTTTACAGCATTGTTACTGGCAAATGAGCATTCTTTGACAGAAGATGAAATGAAACAATTAATCAAAAATGTTGAAGATAAAGAACAATTCAAAGAAGAAAATGGAATTAAAACGTCAGAATTTTATCAATATAAAGGACTTGAAATAAGTATGAGAATTACAGAAACAGAAACAAGTTATCGAGTTGGAAGAATTATGGGATAAAGTAGTCTAAAAGCTTTCTATGACACATTAAATAGTAGTAACATTTCTATAAAAGTATTGAATTTAAAAAGTTGTTCTGCTATAATAGAAATGTCTTTTGGGTCTATAGCCAAGTGGTAAGGCACGGGACTGCAACTCCCTGAGCGTTGGTTCAAATCCGACTAGGCCCTCCATTGACGAATCTGTTCGAATTTTTCGGACATTTCAATATATTTCATCTCTAAATAGAGATGATTTTTTGTTACAATAAAAAATCCCCACAGGATATTTGATAGACTTGTCAAAATTCCTAGGGGGTTAATCATTTTGTCATAAACAAAATAATCAGAAAATTAACTAATATCAACACTATTTAGCAATTTATATGATATTATTAGAATTTTAAATAAAAAAAATTGGCCAGACGCGTCTGACTAATTTTAGAAAGGAGCAATTATGTTAGAAAAATACAACAATAAAATGATTCAGGAAATTACTAATTTAGTAGAAGAAGTTAAATCTAATTTAGCTAATGAAATCAATAAGTCTATTATTTATGTGTATTGGAATATAGGAAGAATAATAGTATCAAATGAAAATGAATTTAACAACCGATTAGAATATGACAAAGAAATTTTAAAAGGGTTATCAGATGAACTTACTAAATATTTAGGAAAAGGATATTCTATATCTAACCTAAAATATATGAGAGTTTTCTATAAACATATCCAAACTTTAATGAATTAAATGAAAAATTAAGCTGGTCACATTATTGTGAATTGATGATTATTAAGGACAAAGATAAACGTAATTTTTATGAAAAGGAATGTAGTAATTCAAATTGGTCTGTAAGAGAATCTCATCTTTTATTTTTAATTATTAATTATAATTTCTAAGTTCTTTAAAAAATAAATCTGATTCTATAAAATAATTATCAAAATTTTTAAATTGCTTTTTTACTTGACCCCAACCAGCTTTAACATTTATTTTATTTATCAGAAATTTTTTCAAAAACTAATGTTGCTTGAATACGATCGCCACCCATCAAACCTTTACTACCACCATTAGATGTCGCAATTGTATGCAAGCGATAACCTTTTTGAGCTTGTTTATTAATGACATTTTCTAATTCTGTTAAATTTCCTGAACCTGTTCCTAAAAATTTTTCTTTTAATGTTACTTGTAAAACGACATAATGTAAATTTTTACCTGAAGCAAGAGAAAATGTACTAGCATCGCTTAAATCCATTTTTAACGTTTCTCCTTTCCTTTTTATTTAATCATTATCCTATCATTACTAAATGGGAAAGTCAAAAATTTTCAAGAACTTAATAATTGATTATTTATATTACAATACCATGTTATTGCCAATAATCTGTTTTTATTTCAATCTACTTTTAAATTATCTTATCTTTTTAAAAGAGTAGCATGTATCTTTTATTTTTTTTATTTTCATTAGAAATTCACTTTTGACTTTTTTGAATGAAAGTTTTAATTCCTATTCGTTTTTAACTTTAATAAGAATTCTTTTTCTTTACTTTCCCCTATTTCATTCTTCATTGCATAATTTGAAACAGCTTTAAAATGTTCATCATATGGATAAACCTGTTGTCCAAATTGAAGCCACATCGTTGACCAGGAAGAACCTGATTTTAATAGTTCTTGTACCATTGTCTGATTCATTATAGTGTTTCCCTCTTGTTGATTCAAATCAACACAACCTTCTTCATCATATAGTTTACTTTGCAAATCACATTCTAATTTATCACATTGATAAGCAAACATTGCTTCTTTTGTATGATGAGCATCAAATTCTAAAAACAATTCTTCAATCTGATGACCATCGAATAAACCACTTAATATTTGTTGTACTGCTTCATGTTCTATTTTTTCTTTTTCCTCTTTGGCAATTTGGAATTGTGTTAAATCACCAATAATCGTTTCACCAAGTTCGTGTACAGCAAGCATGTAGATTACTTTCATAATATCAACATCATACTGATACTCCGACTTCATCGCAAGCGCAAGCATTTGGACTCCAAAAATATGCTCTGCGACACTTTCAACTCTTTCTCTTTGAACATGCCACTCTTTCCAACCCGTTCTAATGATATTTTTTAGTCTATTACAGATTACATAATACTGAAGCACATTTTGTTCTTTTGACATATAATCACTTCTTTCTTAACAGATTATTATAGTTAAAATTCACTGGAATGAAAAGTACTAATTTGCATATGCTAGTAGACAATTGTCATTAAAAATGATACTATTGTCGTATAAAAACTCTGTTCCATCCGAAGCTTTACGTTTAGTACGTGAAAGACTATGTAGGAAGAATGGAGTTTTTTATTTTGAATTTTTAGTGAAAGATGAAGCAAATACCCATTCACCATTGCATGCTTTCCTTTTCTTTGGATGACACTTTCTTATCCTTATAAGAACACAAACACAAAATTTGCATATAATACAACGGGGATAGCAATGAAAACATGCAAAAAAACTTTCATATTGTACAAACGTATTTTATGAAAGGAGTTAAAATCATGCAGAATTTAAAAAGCAAAGTTTTTTTGAGTTTATTGCTATTGGCAATACTCATAATGTCTGTTGGATATGCAACTTTTGCGACTCAACTTCACTTGAATGGAACTGCAGAAATTATCAGTTCTTGGAATGTTAGAATTACAAATATTACCGTACAAAATAAAAGTGAAGGCTGTGATGCAGGAACTCCTACTTTCACAAATACCAGTGCCACCTTTCATGCTAAGTTTACGCAACCAGGTGATACAATTACTTATCAAATCACAATTGAAAACTTAGGTATACTCGATGCGAAACTGAACAATGTTCTTTTTCAAGAAGAGGATAAAAATGACACAGATAGTCTTCTTTTTCAAACAACAGAAATTGCCCCACTTCTCAAAGCCGGTGAAAAAACGTCATTCAATGTTAGCATTACCTATAATAAAAATACAAACGAACAACCAAAAGTTACAACAAAAACACTCACAGGTATCATTGAATACGTTCAGGCATAAAGATGAAAGACACATTTTCTTATCCCTCTTACAAAAACATTGATTTTCAAATTTTTTCATCACCATAGGTGCAAGATGTACAAGAAACAGTTTTCAATTCTCTATCCATTTCTTATCCTTTTATTTGTAACCATTTATCTTCAGTTTACTAAGTATTCTCAACTTTTTCAATTTTTCTTATGGATGGGTATCATTGGTATCTGTTTTTCCAAGCGAAAACAATATTTGTTCTTTTTTTCACACCAACGAAAAAATCAAATACTTCTTTTGCTTCTTTCCCTCTTATTTATTCTTTGTTATTTTCTTCTTGGATTCTTTACTGGTTATCAACAAAATCCTTATCAGCACACTTTTCTTGGCATTTTCAAAAATACGATTTTTCTTCTCGTTCCCCTTATTGGAATAGAAGCAATAAGAAGCATTCTTATCAACCAATATAAACAGCAAAAACTGCTTCTACAAATCATTCTTTTCTTCCTGTTTGCCATGGAAATTCCTTACAAGACTTTAATACCATCACTTGCCCATCGACAAGACTTCTTCCAATTTTTAGCAGGAACGATTCTTCCTCTTCTATTCAATCACCTTTTTGCATCTTATTTAGCCAGTAAAACCAATTCTTTTCTCTCTATACCCTTTCGTACTTTTGAAACATTTGCTACTTTCTGTTTTCCCATTCTACCTGCTTTAGACTGGTATATGACTGGTTCTTTTCAAATGCTTAAATGTCTATTTTTCTATCTTGTATTTACCTATTCTTTTTCAAAAGATGTTTCTTCTTTTCCTAAGCAAGAAAAATCTTTTCCATTATTAACTTATGCGTTTGTACTAATTTTTGCGACTTTTTTTGTCTGTTTTATGAAAGGCTTTTTCACCTATTCTCCCATTGCTATCCTTTCAAATAGTATGTATCCAACCTTTGAACGTGGGGATATTGTCATCGTAAAAAAAGTAGACAAGAGCAAACTGCAACAGCTTCCTATCAACACCATTATTATTTATGAACTTAATCAACAGTACATTACGCATCGAATTGTTAAAATCATCCATCAAAAAGACCATGTTTTCTATCTTACAAAAGGCGATGCCAACCAAGGCCCTGATTTTGAGAAAGTCTCTCCCACGCAAATCATGGGCGTTTACACGTGTCACTTCAAATATATTGGCTTTCCTTCCATCTGGTTCAATCAATTTTTTCAACATCAAACACCGGTGGTGGAAGTCAAATAGGAGGTTCTTTTATGATTTTCTTATCCCAAAAAAGACTCATGCAAATGAGTATCATTTCGTTTATGTTGAGTACTGTCTTTGCTCTTTTCTGTTTGTTTCTTCAACAGGAAAATCAAAAAGCAATTTATCAATATAAAACAAGTAAGATGGCCAACACCACGATTTTCTTTCAACCCAATCCATTCTATCCAAAACAAATCACCAAGGCAAATGGCATTTATCCAACCAGCGCGATAGAACAATTACGATTTACCTTTCAATACCATTTCAGTGCGAATCAAAAACTACCCATTCTTTATGAACAGTCCATCCAAGCCAAAGTCATCCTTTATACACCTCAACAAGATGGTGATAGGAAAAAAATTTGGACAAAAACATATCCATTGCAACAATCAAAAACGAAACAAATCACCCAAAAAAGTTTCACAGTAAAACAGTCCATCCATCTTTATTTACAGTCCTATCAACAACTTGTTCAAAACTATGAAGAGACTTATGGCATTTCAACAGAAGCTACATTGCAAATTTTCTTTCAATTGAACTATCGAATAAACAATCATCCCAAAAGTTCCAGTATCAAAGAGAAAATCAAATTAGAAATTCCACTCAATGAAAAAACAACAGAAATCATTCCCAACGAAAAAAGCACAAAAAGAAAAACACTTGTCCTTACCAAGCATGCGCTTGCTTTTCCACTGACTTGCAGTATTTTCTTCTTTCTTTTAATGGTTCTATCTTGCTTGTCACTTTGGAAAAAGAAAGCCCTCACCCATCAAAATTCCTATTCCAAAACACTTACACAACTTTTAAAGACTTATCACGACTACATTATCAAAATCAACATCCAACCAAATCTTGCTTCTTATCAAAGAATTATCCTCCCTACTTTTGATGATGTCATACGCCTCGCAGCACAACAGAAAAGTGTCATTCTTTGTTATGAAGACGAGAACAAGCAAGAAACCCAATTTTATATTCTCAATCATCCATTCGTGTATCTTTATGTACTCAACAAGCCCCAATTTTAAAAAAGCCCTACGGCTTTTTTACTTTGCGAACAACTTCGATTTTTAATTGTAACAGTTGTTGATAAACTTCTTTGGCTGTCTTTTCAAGAAGCTCTCGATTTTCTTCTGACAAATTTTCTAAAACTTCCTGAATCGCCTTGTCATAGTTTCGTTGATATTGCTTGTTCAAATCATGCCAATTGACATCTTTCACCAATGCCGCAACTTCCTCATGAAAAGGTAGTTCTTTCTTTAACAACAAAACAGCGATAATTGGATAGCCAGGATATCCCTGCCAAAAACTGGCATTATCCGTCGAACTATATTGATTTTGATACCAGGTAACTTGATACTTTTTTTCATCATTAGAAGAACGAACAATCGCTTCTTCCTCTTTCATTTCAACATGACCAGAAGCAATCGCCGTAAAGGCTTCATAAACTTTAGCGATGGGTGGCTCTTTCATATTACCCTCCTACTTTTTAAGCTTTTTTTTGATTCGATATAGAGGCGAAAGAGGTAATACAAAACGACCAATATATTCCTCTACTCTACCGTTAAACTTTTTCTTAAATTCATAAATCCCATAATCTTTATCTTTTTTATCAAAAATTCCAGAAATGCCATAAAAATTATACTGTGGAAAGCCATGTTCAATCGCATATTGAATCATATACCATTGAATTAAATATTGAGCATTCAATTTCATATACTTTTCAATATTACCACAGAATAAATAAATCACTTCATTGCCATACGTCATAAACATAGAAGCAGCAAGAACAAGCTCTTCTTTTTTTTCTTCTTCTAACATTTTTTTGGCTTCGTCCTGCTTTTTTTGAAGACTTTGTATCAATTCCTTACAAGTTGTAATTTTGTTAGGTGCTTTTAACTGAACAAGTTTTTGCTCTTCTTCCTTTTTTTCGTCTTCTAAAGCAGCAATATAGTCTTTTAAAGACAAGGTTGCAATTAAAAATTTCACTTCATCTCGAGGAGCAAACAACTCATACATTTTCTGATAATAAGCAAAAGTTCGGTCATGAAAATGCCGGCGCTCACTTGTATTTTCTGTAATTTCTTTAAAAAGTCCTAACTCTTGTTTGGTAATTTCTTTGATTTTGACTCCATTTTTCTCTGCTTTGCGAATCAAATTTCGGGTGTTGGCATCCATTCCTTTCCAAACTTCTTCTTTTGTTTTATTTTCAAGCGGCAAAACAAAAACCCAACGCACTTGCTTTGAAGTATCCATTCCAGTTTCAAAGCCTTGATGCTCAAAGCCAAGCGCAATTAGCTCATCAATGACTTGACTATTATCAAAGCCATTCTCCACTAAATTTCCATTCACATCTCTTTCCTTATAAAGTACCTTAGGGTCAATCACTAACACATAGCCCTTTTTCTTTTTTAAATATTTTTTCAGTTCCTGAATAAAAAAGGCTAAAACATCTGTCTGTTGATAATCTAAAATAGGACCTCTTGGTGCATAACAGTGATAACCAAATTTTCCCTTTTGGAGCATAATTCTACAAGCAGCAAGAATTTTCCCATTCTGTTTGACTCCTACAAAGCAAGATTGTATCCCATTTAGTTTGCCAATTTCTTCCATACGAGGATCCTGAATAAAATCATTTAGTGGATGCTGAGAAATAAATGCTTGAAATTCTTCTTTCTCTAATTCACAAAAAAACATAGAGCCGACCTTCTTCCTATGTTTATAGTATATCTTGTTTTTTTCAGTTTTACAAATCTTCTATGGTTTCTTTTTCGATTTTAATACTTTTTGATATGATTCCCGGTTAAATTGTGTCGGAGAACCTACAAGAATTTCTTGATGATAATAATTCATTTGTGATAATAATTTTAATCGTTCCAAATCAATTTTCAAAGAGGTCGAATTGAGAAACATTAAATAATCAGGATTTTTCGGATTGTCATGCATCGCAATATACGTTAAAAATGCCATTTTAGAATCTCTTGGAGCAATACATAAAACTCGATTTGCTTTTTGGGTACAAATCTCATCATAAAAATAGTTTGGGAAAAAGAAAGACAACTCATTCAATTCTGAAAAAGTAGAAATGAAAACTTGATTCCAACGTTCAAAAAGCAATTGGGAATCCAATTGTTGTGGTGGCAATAAATTAAGATGTTGGACCGTATTTAAAATGCCAATTGTCGAATGAAGAATTTGTCTTTTTTGTTCATCATTGTTCGTTTGTGTAAGCAGTTGTTTTAAAAATTTTCGAAGTTCCATCTCTAAAATAAAAGAAGAAGATGGCAATAAAACTGCTTTTACAGGTAACAATTTTTCTAAATTTGCTGGAGTTAAATTTGTCATTTGCGCATCGTACTCATTGACTTCTAACCCTAATACTTGGTAATAAAAAGAAAGGATTTCTTTTTTTAAATTTTGCATTTCCATCAAACGCATCTCCTTAATCGGTGCTTATTTTAACAGATTTTTAATCACTTGACAACCAATTTCGTCTTCCTCTTAGATATCTTTTTCTTTTTGTGCTTTTCTTTTATGTATAAAAACTTGATTTTCTCTCACTTTAATAAAAGGAGGAACAAAGATGAAAGACGAAAATATCAATGCATTAGATGAGATTCACAAAGGCGCTTGTATGGGCATGGATGCTATCCGCTTTACTTTAGATAAAGTGGAGGCGCAAAAACTAAAAAAGGAATTAGAAAAAGAACTGCAAGACTATCAAATCATTGCCGCTAAAATTGAGGACATTTATCCTGAATATAATGATGGAAAGCCTCATGAAACTTCTACTATGAACAAGACAATGACTTGGTCAGGAATTGAAATGAAAACAATGACGGATAAAAGCGCATCAAAAATCGCAGAGTTGCTATTACAAGGTGTCAATATGGGAATTATTGAAGGTAGAAAGATTCTAAACAATAAAAAGATGGATAAAAAAGTATATGAAATTGTAGAAGAATATGTAGAAATGCAAGAAGAAAGCGTCGAAGATTTAAAACAATTTCTATAAAAAAATGGAACACAAACATATTCCATTTTTTTATGACTTCAATACAACTCCAAACATCTTTTTTTGATTAAATAACAGTTCTCGAGAGGTCAAGATTTTTCGTAAACCATTCCTTGGTTCATATTGATAAACCGTATCTTTTGTAATAAAGAGAAGCACATTCTTGATGCTTTGTACTTCTAACAGCTCTTGCATCTTAAAAAGAAATACAGGTTTTTTGGGATATTGATGACTCACATAGAATACTTGGTTATCTTGAAGAAAATAAGTTCTTTCCACTCCCTGAAATGCAGTCGCTTTTGGATAATTTTTGGTAATTTCTTTCGAAATTTCATCTTGAAAAAAGAAATCTTGTTGAATAAAATCATAAATATTTCGTGTCTTCCACTTTGTTCCATTATAATACTGGGCATTGCTTTCTTTATTGCCAATCAATTGCACTTTCTTCTTCGCTAAGTCGATTTCATACTGACGAATATTTTTTCGGTCAATTAAATACGCTTTGTTGTCAACTTGTCCACAAAAATAACTATCTTGTGGAATTTTCTCTTTCAACTTTAATGTTTCTACTTTATCCGTTGTCATAGAAATCAAATAAAGTTGGTCAAAATCATATTTTTGGTCAGAATCAATGACAACTAACGTATCACCCACTAAAATACTCTGATTATTTTCATATTTATCAATCTTAAAGATGTTCTCTTTTTTGACTCCTTTTTGAGAAATTTTTGTAACGCCTTTATAATTCCATAAATAATAGTAGACATTGGAAGCAATGTTTTCTGGATAATAAGTCACATCACTTTTTTCTTGTTTTGAACTTTCTAAATTCCATAGTTGATTTTGATAACCTTTCTTCTCAAGGGTATCAATAAAGGAAAAAATACGGTCATCTTGTGCCATGAGATAGTAAGTACTACTATATTCCTTTTTATTTTCATTACAAACAATGTCACTTTGCTTTTGTTTGAGCAAAACTGGATAAAGACAAGTCATGTTTCCTTTTTGATAAGTTTCTATTTTTTGAATGACTTTATCTCGTTTATGAAAATTCTCATTTACTTGAAAATGATAAGTTCTCTTTTTAGAATCTTGAATTTCAAAAGTATAAATATGCTCTTGTTTGACCAGTTGAAAATGCTCATGAATGGTATACTTTGTCTTTCCTTTTCCTATGGTGTAGGTATGATGATGTTCATGAATAAACAGAAAGACAAACATTTGATATCCAATAAAAATCAAGAAAAGAAATAGGAGCCATTTGAAAAGACGTTTCATACTACCACTCTCCTTTTTTATTCTATCAAATTCTTATCAAAAAGAAAAGAAGCACTATTCTATTGCTTCTCCTAATCTTTTTTTCTTCATTTCCATCATAAATGCAGAAATTTCTGTTTCGACTTCTGGTAATGCTCGTTTATCAATATTGGTTAAAACGATAAATTCTTTTACGGTATCGATTTCAACTTTTCCCCAAATAAAGCCACTACGAACTTTTAAATCGTTGAATAAATCGGGTGTAATCGAATCTAAAAAGTATCCCACAACAACGCGATCTCGTCCAATTAAAATGCGTTTATTGGTCAGAACAATTACTGCAGTATTGATAATGGTATAGAAACGGTCATTCTTTTGTGCAACAAAAGCATAACGGATTTCTTCATCAGCATTTAAGTGCTTATCAATAATAGCTGCATTCTTTTTAAGCCTCCAACCAATCGTCAGTGGATATTTACTCATAAATTTGCGGACATAATCATACGTACTCATCATCTTACTCTTTTATAATTCCATTATCTTTAAAGAATTGAATGGTGTTTTCCTTTGTCGTATATCCCTCAATCATATCAACAATTTTATTGTTCTGAACGATTAACGTTAAAGGTGTTCCATATCCGTCACTAAAGTAATCATCTGAATTAATTAATTTAGAAACACCATCATCTGTCAATTCATCAGTATTCAAATGGTTGACTTTAATATCATATAAATAAACAACATTCTTCATAATTGGTGTATAAAGTTGACACCAAGAGCAACCAGGTCTTGCGATAAAGATAATTGATTTACTAGAACCTTTCTTTAATTTTAAATATTCATCAATATCAATCTCATTCAAATCTTTTTGTTCACTTTCTGGAATATTTTCCCCTTCCGTATAGTCGACTTCAGAATCACTTCCTGATGCATCTCCTGAATTAGAAGCTGTCGAACTGGTATTATATGTTTCATTCTTAGCACCTATTTCAGAAGCGAGAAAACTTCCACCAAAAACAATCACTAAAACAAGAATAACAATGACTGCTGTTTTTAAATTTTCTTTTTGTTTATTACTCATTCTCTTTCCTCCTCTGTTTTCATTATACCATATTTCTTCTAAAAACGTACGATTGGATATGAATTTCTTCAAATTTTCACAAAAATCGTTATTTTCTGCTTTCTTTCCAAGCAAAATATTCCTCAAAACTACAACGTTTATCTAAAATTGTTCCATCTGCTTGAATTTCAATAATGCGATTTGCTAGGGTTTCATTCAACGTCAAGTCACGACTTGTAAAAAGCATTTCTCCTTGAAAGTTTTCAAGTCCTTTATTGAGGGACGTAATACTTTCCAAGTCTAAATGATTGGTAGGTTCATCTAAAAGAAGAAAATTCGGTGTTTCTAACATACATTTACTGAGCATCGCCCTTACTTTTTCACCACCGGATAAAACAGCTGTCTTTTTGAAAACTTCTTCATTTGAAAAAAGCATTCGTCCTAAAAAGGAACGCAAATACAAAGAATCATTGCCCTCATAAAATTGAGAAAGCCAATCAAGAAGAGATAAATCCTTTTGAAAATACGCACTATTATCTTGTGGTAAATAAGAAAGAATAATGGTCTTTCCAAAGTGAATTTCGCCTTTCTCGTATTTTTCCTGGCCTGCTAGAATGTTGAAAAGTGTTGTTTTTGCTAAATCATTTTCCCCAAGGATAGCAATCTTATCCCCTTTTTGTACCGTAAAAGAAATTTTGTTTAATAGTTTTTCTCCATCGACAATTTTGGTTAAATTTTTAACTTCTAAAAGGTCATTGCCACTTGGTTTTTCAATTTTAAACTCAATATAAGGATACTTTCTTGAGGAAGGAACAATTTCTTCGAGTTCTATTTTTTCTAAGATTTTCTTCCTTGAAGTTGCTTGCCTTGATTTAGAAGCGTTGGCAGAGAAACGGTCAATAAAAGCTTGAAGTTCTTTGATTTTTTCCTCTTTTTTTCGATTTTCTTGTTTCAATTGTTTTAAAGCCAGTTCCCTTGATTGATACCAAAAATCATAGTTTCCAGAATAGACTTTCATCTTGCCAAAGTCAATATCAATGATATGGGTACAAACTTTATTTAAGAAATGTCGGTCATGAGAAACAACGATGACTGTATTCGGATAATCGATTAGAAAGTCTTCTAACCACTGAATCGCAGCCATATCTAAACTGTTTGTTGGTTCATCTAAAAGTAAAATATCCGGATTTTGAAAAAGGGCTTGAGCAAGTAACACTTTCACGCGCAACTTCACGGGGATTTCTTTCATCTTTAATAAGTGATAAGCAAGGTCAATCCCTAAATTAGAAAGAAGAAGGGTGGCATCTTTTTCAGCATTATAGCCATCTAAATCTTGAAAGTCAGCTTCTAAGTTTGCCATTTTCATGTAATCATCCTCTGTAAATTCTGTTTGACTATACAGTTGATTTTTTTCATCAATGACTTTCCATAACGCTTCATTTCCCATGATGACAACATCTAAAACACGCATATCATCATAGGCATAGTGGTCTTGTTTTAAAAAAGAGATGCGTTCTCCCGGACCAAAAGTGATTTCGCCATGGGTTGTTTCCAATTCTTTGGTTAATAGTTTTAAAAAAGTGGATTTACCAGCACCATTAGCGCCAATCAAGCCATAACAGGCACCATTCATTAATTTTAATTGAACATCTTCAAAAAGTGTTCTTTTGCCAAATGTGAGTGTCACATGGTCTACTTGTATCATGTTGTAACCTCCTTAAATTCGATAAAAAATAGCAACAACTTTCGCAAACTCATAAAGAATGATGTTGCTTTTATTAATGGCAAAACTTTTTCCTAAAGCTTTCCCACCAATTGTCAGGGCTGAAATGCTTCCAGTTACAATCAACGTTGTCAATAATAAATCAAATTGAAAATTGCTGATTAAAAGTGCAGTAATCGTCACACCAGCAGCACCGGAGATGATTCCACAAACATCCCCAATGACGTCACAGCAGAAACTAGAAACTTTATCAGCATTCTTTTTAAATAAAACTGCCACTTTTGCACCTTTGACTTTTCTAGCACTCATAGAATGAAAAATTGCTTCATCACTGGCGGTCACTGCGACGCCAATGATATCGAATAAAATTCCTAAAAAGATAAAAAACAACGTAATCAAAATACTGATAGGTAAAGTAGCTTGTTTAATGGTTGTTTCTGATAAAAAGGATAACGAAACAGATAATAAAAAGGCAAAGAGAAAAATGGTACCAATCCATTTCCAATTCACTAGATTTTTCTTTTTCTTCTCTTTTCTTCTTGTTTGTACTTCTAGGTTTCTTAATTCTTTTTTGATTTTGCTTTTTTCTTCACGATTCATACGCCACCTCTTCTCTTGTTTTATTATAACGAAAGGAGCTGAAAAAGTAAATTTGATTTGTTGTTGATAGACAAAAAGAAAAAGTAACCGAAGTTACTTAATATTTCTTTGTTGAATGGCTATCACTTGGTAAACTTTGGGCCTTAGGTCAAGCAGGATTTCCCTCAATCTTTACAGAATCGTTACCAATTCTGCGGTTCCCCCTTTCGAAAGACGAATACTTGAAAGTATGGCTTGATCACCACTTAGTACCCACTGCAATCCCAAATGACATCACTCTAGGAGATTTC
>CANQOD010000018.1 GCA_947625395.1 uncultured Bacilli bacterium | reverse complement strand
TCTACTTCTACCACAATTCCTTCAATTGTTTTTCCATTATTTGGAAATGAAAGTTCTCTATTCGAAAAGCCTCCATCACTTCTAAATTCAACTGTGACACTTGAACTTGTTAAATTGTAAATCCTTAAGTGATAACTTTCACTTGCACCTTGTTCCAAAACAATACCATCCTTTGTAGGTGGTCGATTGGGTGTATCTTTATAGTAATTGATATGCACTTTTTCACTGATATTATCTAAGTAGTAGAAATTCAACTTTGCTTGAATAGCATTATTATTGGTTAGCTTTATTGTAATCTCTTTCTTAGTATTCACATCCACTGTGATTTTGTTTTCCTGAAAAGAAGTATCTTCTGAAGTGAGTGTTCCAGTTAGAGTTCCTGTCACAATTTGAATGGCCTCTTTATTTTCTTTTTTGACTGTAAATAGTGCATAACTCGAGTATCCTACAAGCAAAAAAAGACTGATGATGCCAAGCATAATCAGATAACTTTTTTCAAACTTTCTTTTTTCTCTCATTCATGACACCTTCATTCTGATGTCATTATATCTTTTAAACTACCCCCCCCCAGTTTTATTCTGAATCCGCATTTTTTACATCGGCGTTAGAACTTGACGGAACGAACTACTAGCATAAACTCCTCCATGAGCATATATATATCCATAAATACCAGATGTACCATTAAGATTATAATGACCGCTACGAAGCATCCATGGACTAGTCGTATTCAACATGTAATCATCATTACCATACCAGCCTGCTGTTTCATTTATGACTTGACCTTTGCATGTTTTTCCTCCGCAAGCTGTTTTGGGATCACTACTTGTATAAAGGTCATAATATTTACTATCTGGCCAAGCACATCCTCCTTGTATACTTCCATTTGATAATTGTCCAGTATATCCAGAATTATTATTCACATTATTTCCAGACATTTTGTTAAAAACTCCCATTACATATTCCCAAGCACCTCCATTGAGATCATAAATTCCAGTGATGTTTCCTGTTGAACTGGCTCCAGCTCCAGTATAGCCTTTTCCGTCACCTTGGTCTATCATTACATCATAAGTATTTCCACAGGAAGAAGATTGTGTAGTACTTGGTAATCCTGAAGAACATCCTGTGATATATCCATTATATGTGTTCATATACACTTCTTTATTCGATCCACTATATAAAGTATTCCCATACTTTCCGTATTTGCTTTGTGTAAGATAACTGATAAGTGTTAATTCACTATTCTTTGCTACATGACTATCATAGGTGCTATCAAATCCAAATACATTACCAGATTCTGTCATTCGTCTTGAGACTAAATCCAAGGTTGATACACGAATATATCGCCAACTATACACATTCGGCTTGATAATTGCTTTGTTAGGTTCCTCTGTATCATTCTGTGCAGCTACTGTACTGGATACTCCAACTCCAGTTCCTTCTCCACTACTATATCCAGTTTCAAACTTGCCGACCCATATCCCTGAAAGTTCTTTTCCTCCAAAAGTGAACCCAGGTGGTGTATACCAATTTGTAGCTGTTCCTCCTGTATATTGGGCACTACCATTCTCATCTTTATCATTGACGCTAATAAATTTTACGTCTATCTCTCCAGGTAATGCTTGACTTGGATTGTCACTTCGTCCCTCTTCTTTCTTTCCATAGTAATGTGTACCATCCTCTGATTTTATGGTGTAACTATATCTTGGTATCCATACCCACATCTGTAGGATATCTTCCATTTTTACCTCGATGCCCTCTTCTGCTTGTTGATAATTTGTTCTTGTACCTTTCGTCACTGTCACCGCATTTGCCCATTCTTGATTATTATAATTATAGTTTATTTCACTCTTTTTTACCCATGTTTTTCCATTATAAACAACAGGAATCATATTATCCGCAAGGATTGGGGCATTTGCTCCACTTGTATCTTTTTCTATATAGGGTAATAAATATTGGCCATTTTTTGGAAAACGCAATTCTTTATTTGAAAAGCCTCCATCACTTCTAAATTCAACGGTGACACTTTCCGCTCCTTCATTTCTTATCCTGATTGTATAAGTTTTACTTTCTTCTTGTTCTAATACAATTCCTTCTTTTAATGGTGGTATATCTTTGCTTTCATATACATATCCAATTGTAACTTTCTCTCCTAAATTATCAATATAATAGAAATTCAGTTTTGCATCTCTTCCATTATTATTCGTAAGCGTGATTGTAATCTCTTTCTTGGTATTCGCATCCACTGTGATTTTATTTTCTTGAAAAGCATTATCTTCTGAAGTGAGTGTACCAGTTAGTGTCCCTGTCACAATGCGGATGGCCTCTTTATTTTCTTTTTTGACTGTGAAAAGCGCATAACTCGAGTATCCCACAAGTAAAAAAAGACTGATGATGCCAAGCACAATCAGATAACTTCTCTCAAATTTTCTTTTCTCTTTCATTCATGACACCCTCATTCTGATGTCATTATATCTTTAAAACTACCCCCCCCAGTTTTATTCTGAATCCGCATTTTTTACATTGGCGTTGTAGTGGTAACCTTAAAGTAGACAACTAGAGAGGGTATGTAGACAATGTAGTGGTAACCTTATTCATTTCCAACAAAATTATTATTTACACAAAAAAGTATAGTTAATATGATATATAATCTTAAATATAACTATACTCGATAATTCTTATCTATTTTCCTTTCATTCCCTTAAGTCCTTTGACTCCACCATTTTGGGAAAATCCTTGTAAGATATTGCTCTTAAAGGAATGTGTTTTTGCTTCTCTTTCTTTATAATCACGAATTCCAATATGAATCATTTTGTCCAATAAATCGGTATAGCTAAGTCCTGTTGGTTCCCATAAATAGAAAGCCAAGCTTCCAGGAATGGAATTAATTTCATTGATATAAACTTTCTTTTCTTTTTCATCAATTAACAAATCAACTCTAGCAACACCACTACTTCCAAGTGTTTTAAAAGCAGCTAATCCTAAAGTTTTCACTTCTTCTTCTAGTTTTTTTGACAACTCTGCAGGAATTTGTCTATCAAGAGTTGCCATTCCTTTTGAACCCTTGGTTGGATATTTCACTCCAAGTTTTCCTTTCACTTTGGAAGAACCAATATATTTGTCCTCAAAAGTCAGAATCTTCGATTTTGAGAAGACTTCCTCAATCGCACTGGTTTCTTGACTTTCATAATTTCCAAGAATACTGATATTAACTTCTTTTAAATTTTGCACCATTTCTTCGACTATGATTTTATGGTCATAAGCAATGGCTTCATCAATCGCATTTATTAATTCTTCTTCATTTTGAGCTGTACCAATACCAATACTACTTCCTGTTGTAGCTGGCTTTACAATAACAGGATAGTTGAGGGCACTCACTTTCTTTAAAATTTCTTTTTGATTTCCTTTATAGTCAGTATCGTAGAACCAAAGATAGTTCGTAATTGGAAGTCCTGCTTCTTTGAAGATAGCTTTCATATAAACTTTATCCTGACCCACCACAGAAGCATATACATTACTGCCAACATAAGGAACTCCTACTGTTTGTAAGTAGCCTTGTAAAACACCATCCTCAACATTGGTTCCATGCGTAATTGGGAAAACAATGTCCACTTCCCCAACTTCTTTTTTCAACATGCCTGTTCCCTGTAGAACAAAGCGTCCATTTTTTTCAATCAAATGAACTTGTTTACCATATTTCTTTAACAAATCCATATCTTGATAAATCTCAATATCTTTTAAAATTTCACCGGTATACCACTTTCCATCTTTCGTAATATAAATCGGTAAAATCTCATATTGCTCTCCATCCATTTTATTCATGGCTTGAATGGCAGAAATGATGGAAACTTCATGTTCGACACTTTTTCCACCGAAAATCACACCTACTTTTACTTTCATAAATTTTATCCTCCTCATTCATTATATGTATCTGGTAAGTCATTTTCAAATAAAGCATATATCTCTTTTTGCGTTCTTAACCCTCGAATAAAGGTATATGCATCTCTTACATCATTATAGAGAATGACATTATCCATGTCAAATTTCTTCTTTTGAAGTCCTTTTCGAATGGCTTTTGTTTGCTTTTCTCCAATTAATACAACGTAATCAGCAACTTCCGCAATTTGTTGGCCAAATCTTTCATTGTAGAAATCTTCTTTTTCTCCTAACTCCACCATTCCTGGGGTGACTACAACTTTAATGCCCGGCATCATCCCAAGTACTTTACAAGCACTTTCTGCCCCACTCGGATTGGAATTATAAGCATCATCAATTTGATAAAACGTCCCTAATTTCTTTAATTCCAACCGATGTTCCACCGGCTTCACTAATCGAACTGCTTGTTCTAGTTGGGTAATAGAAATTCCTAATTCTCTTCCTAACGCAAGACTTGCCAAGATATTATACACATTATGTTCCCCTAACAGCTTTGTTTCAAAATGATATTTTTTGGGATTTCCTTTAAACAGAACATCAAAAGTGGTTCCCTTAGAAGAACATTTCATATTACAAGCTTGCACATCCACATCGGACTCTTTGATTCCAATCCACAAAATTTTACAAGTATTTTTTAAAGGATACGAAACTTGTTTAGGGTCATCTTTATTGAGAATTCCAACCCCATCCGTTGGCAAGCTTTCAATCAGTTCAAACTTCGTTTTTTGAATATTCTCTTCGCTTCCAAATGTTTCCAAATGAGCAGTTCCAATTCGCGTTAAAATTCCATACTTTGGATGAACTAAATCACAAAGTTCTTGAATTTCCCCTTTTTTGTAAGCGCCCATTTCCGCAATCAGAATATCATCAAATTTATCTAAATGATGATTAATCGTCATAATGAGACCATAGGGAGTATTCAAATTCTTCGGCGTTGGTCGTGTAATATATTTGATATTTAATATTTCACTTAAAATATTTTTACTAGACGTTTTTCCATAACTTCCTGTAATACCAATCACTTTTAAATGATTCATCTGTGCAAGCTTTTGAATGGCTTTTCTTTTAAAATGATGATAAACAGCCTTTTCAACAGTATGTTTATTGATGGTATTGGCAATCAGTAAGACAAATGGATTGAGATACAATAAAATAGAAAATGCAAAAACAGAAGAAATACCCACTTGGTGATTTTGAACATTGCAAAGAAAGACAACCATCGGCAATAAATAGAAAAGACTCATCGTTACCATTAACCGTTTTACACGAGCAGTGACTACAAAGGGCTTTTTATTTTGTGCATGTTTTAAGCGATAATACATTTGAAAGTTAGAAAGCACATAAAGAATTGCGACAATCAATAAGACAATTTGAAAATAAGCAAATTGCTTCATACAAAAGGTATTGTATCCAAGAAGCAAAACACAGAAGATATCGAACTGTAAAAAGACAGATGGATTTTTAAAAATCCAATGCAGATAGCGCTGATTTTCATTATATAAATTTTGTTGAAGCATGTGTAAATTTTTTTTCGATTTAAAACAGACAGTAATCAACATCAGAAGCATTAAAAGAAACATGACTAACATTTTATCCCTCCATAAAATTCTTTAAAATGGCAAGTACTCTTCCTAAATTTTCCAAATAAGCGTAGTGGGTACCTGGAAGTACAATCAAAGCCCCATCTTGTAATAATTTTTCTAGTAACCGAGCCTCTTCAACAGGAGCAGCTTCATCTTGTTCTCCCCATATTAATAAGGTTGGCGCAGTGATTTTTCGGGCAGCTTCTGATAAATCATAGTGAATCGTATTGACTAAAACCTCACGCATGATAGGACTTGCATTCTTATAATCAGTCGAACCAATATGCTTTTTCATCTTTTCAGAAAGTGCTTCCATCCATGGTAACTTCTTAGCACTTTTTAACAACTTTTCCTTCATGGTCAAGCCCTCTTTTGTTCGGACACAAGGAGCTCCAAATAACACAACTTTCTTAACCGGATAGAGCGATGCATAAAGAATCGCAAGTCTTCCACCAAAAGAATGGCCAATGATAATTGGTGTTTTGACTTCTATTTTTTCTAAAAATTCTTTCAGAAAAAGCACATAATCTTGGACTGTCCATGCCGTCTTAGGCTCACTACTTTTTCCAAAACCTGGCAAATCTAGAATCGTCACCCGAAACTTTTCGCTGATTGGATTTCCAAGAGGTGTCATCATCTCAATATTTTGTCCCCAACCATGTAAGAGAACGACATCTTGTCCACTACCATATTGTATGTAATTTACTTTTATATCGTGTACCTCTATCATTCAAATCCTCCTACTAAAAGTATAACACATTCCTTGGCAAAATGGGATAATTATTCAAATGTTCTCCCATGAAAGTACAAGCAAAAAGCAGTATCGAAAAAGAAAAAGAGCTCTCTTATCGTATCCAAAAATCAGCTTTGATATCCTGCCCTTTTATGAAAATTTGTTTTGATATCCTTATGGAAGTGGCACTTGATGATAGTCATATTGGGTTCCAGTATTTGCTTCATAAAGAGTCAACATATAATAGGTATCTCCACAATCATCTTGATAATTGTCACAGAAATAACCCCACCCTGCTTGTCGATACAAGTCACCAGTAGCTTTACAAGCATCAAAAGTAGAAAAATCAGCCCGAACAAAACTAAAATCAAATTTCTTCGGCGTGCACTGTGGTTCGACGGGTGGTGAAGTGATGGACGGAGGAGTCGTTTGTGGAGAAGAAGATGCTTCCTCCTGTTTTGGAAGTATCGTAGAAGAAGAAGTCTTTGTTTCTGTATTAGAACTTGGATTTTCATCGGATTTGGATACTTCCTCATTTGGAATCTCTTCTTTTTCAGGAGCACTCACGATGTCTTTTTTTAACTGTTGGGAGTTCTTTTTTTGTATCTTCCCTTGAAGCGAAGTCTGTTTCTGTTGTTGATGAATCAAATGAACAGCAAAAACACCTCCACTTCCAAGGAAGCAGGCGATAAGCAAAACAACAAAGAGAATCATCGTTCTTTTTTTCATGAATTTCAGAACTCCTTTCTTACTTTTTGATACATTTCGAAAAAGGAAAAAGACTTTGACAAAGGTCCGTTCTTTTTCGAAACTTACACGTTAAAATAAACTCAATTGATTTGAATCAGGTAAATCTTTAATGATACCCATTGCTTCCATTTTATCTACCAATGTTTTAGACACTTTTCCGCGCTTTTGCAAGTCCTCTTTCGATAAGTAAGGTTGCTTTTCTCTTTCATCCACAATTGCTTGGGCCACTGTTGTTCCTAATCCATCAATCGTGGAGAATGGTGGAATTAAAGTGTTTTCATGCTCCTCATCAATTAAAAACTTCGTCGCAGCACTCTTTTCTAAATCAATCGGTCCAAAATGAATTCCACGCGCTGCGGCTTCTAGGGCAATTCGTAATGTTTCAATCACACTTGTTTCTTTATTACTTGCTTCAAAGCCTTTTGCTAACAAGTCTTCTAATTGTCTTCGAATCGCATCTTTTCCTTTTATCATTGTTTCAATATCGAAGTCATCCACACGAACAGAAAAGAAAGCGGCATAATAATTAAGGGGCTGATAGACTTTAAACCAAGCAATTCGAATCGCACTCATAACGTAGGCACAAGCATGGGCTTTTGGGAACATGTATTTAATCTTATGACAAGACTCAATGTACCAGTCAGGGATGTTTGCTTCTTCCATTTTGGCTTTCCACATCGCCCATGTTTCAGGGTCTTTACTCGCCTTTCCTTTTCGAACAAACTCCATAATTTTAAACGCATCTTTAGGCGCCATGCCAAGATTCATTAAAGTCACCATAATATCATCACGACAGCCAATAACCTCTTTAAATGGAACAATGTTATTCTTAATCAGTTCACTCGCATTGCCTGCCCAGACATCTGTTCCATGGGAAAGACCTGAAATCTTGACCAATTCCCCAAATGACTGTGGCTTTGTTTCAACGAGCATTTGAATGACAAAACGGGTGCCTAATTCTGGCAATCCAAGGGTCCCAGTTGGACACATAATTTCTTCTTCCGTCACCCCTAAAGCTTCTGGTGAGCGTAAAAGAGAGAACACTTTTTTATCGTCCATCGGCAATGTAGTCACATCAATGCCCGATAAATCTTGTAGCATTCTAAGGACCGTCGGGTCATCATGACCGAGGATATCTAGTTTTAACACATCTTGGTCAATGGCATGGTAATCAAAGTGCGTTGTTCTCCAGCGAGAAGTATTATCATCGGCAGGATACTGGAATGGCGTAAAATCAAAAACGTCCATATAACCAGGGATAACAACAATACCACCAGGGTGTTGCCCTGTCGTTCTTTTTACTCCTGTACAACCAATCGCAAGGCGCTCAATTTCCGCCGCTCTTACATTTTGAATGTTGTGTTCTTCCATATAACCTTTGACATATCCATAGGCAGTCTTTTCTGCAACGGTACCAATGGTACCAGCACGATACACATTATCAACACCGAAAAGGACTTTTGTATATTCATGGGCTTTCCACTGATAGTCACCGGAGAAATTCAAATCAATATCAGGAACTTTATCAGCATTAAATCCTAAGAAAGTAGCAAAAGGCATATCCTGTCCCTCTTTGCCTAGTGGGGCCCCACATTTTGGACAAACTTTATCCGGCAAATCATAACCTGACGAATAATCTTTTCCATAAGGTTCATGTTGGTCATTTTCAAACTCAGCATACTGGCATTTTCTACAAAGATAGTGTGCTGGAAGCGGATTGACTTCTGTAATTCCCATCATTGTTGCCACAAAACTAGAACCAACGGAACCACGAGAACCTACAAGGTAGCCATCATCATTGGAATGTTTTACTAATTTTTGAGCAATTAAGTAAATGACATCAAATCCTCCATTGATAATTCCTGTCAGTTCTTGGTCAATTCTGTCTTCAATCAGTTGTGGAAGTTTTTCTCCATACATGGCATGGGCTTTCGTATAGACCAAGTTTTTCACTTCTTCTTGGGAATTCTCAATTTTAGGAGAGAATGGAATGCCACCTGTATCAATAATGACTTCAATATCTTCCGCCATATCGAGCATTTTATTTGGCGTCGTAATCACGATTTCTTCGCGAACATCCGGGTCCAAAAAGGCAAAATCGGAAAGCATTTCATCCGTAGTTCGAAAATGATTGCTAGGAATTTCTGTAATTCCACCACGAGCAAGTGGGTGTCTGCCTCCCCCTGGCACTTTTTGATTGACGATGATTTCTCGGTAAATCTTATCTTCTCTTAGAATATGATGCACATCGCCTGTGGCAATCATCAGTTTGCCAGCTTCTCTTGTGGTTCGCACAATTTTTTCAATATGGGCTTGCAGCTCAACGGTATTCCCAAAATCTCCTGTTTGAATAAGATGCCCATAACACTCAGGTGGCTGGACCTCAACATAATCATAGAAACGAATTATATTCGTTAGTTCTTCTTCACTCTTGCTTTTGGCTTCTTGAAAGACTTCACTTTCATAACAACCACTTCCCACCAAAAGTCCCTCTCGTAACTCTTCCACTTTGCTTCGGATAATTCTTGGTGTTTTATAAAGATACTCTGTATTGGCATACGAAATAATTTTAAACAAATTTTTGAGTCCTTTTTTATTGAGGGCCAAAAGATTGATGTGATAACCTCTTCCAAATTTATGAATTTCTTTCATATCGACTAATTTTCCTAGTTCATTCATTTTGGAAATATTACGATTATCTAATTTTTTAAGCATTTTCCAAAAGACAAGTGCAGTCCCCTCTGCATCGTAATCACCACGATGGTGCGCTGACTCATCCCAAGGAACTTCATATCGTTTTACAAGAGCTGATAGAGAATGTCTTGCAAAGCCACTATCGAGTGTTCTTGAAATTTCTAAGGTATCCAAAACAGGATTTTTAAATTCGCCAAGATGATATTTTTTGTACGCCATTTCAAGAAATGACACATCAAACTTCGCATTGTGCGCGACCATCGGTAAATCTCCAAACCAGGCAATAAAACGTTTCACAGCATTTTCTTCATTGTCTTTTCCTTCGAGCATTTCATCGGTGATATTGGTGACTTCCACAATCTTTTTTGGCAATTTTCTGCCTGGATTAATCAGTTCATCATAACGTTCTGTGATTTCTCCATTCTTGATTTTAACAGCACCGATTTCAATAATAGAATCAGCACCACCGGCATTAAAACCCGTTGTTTCAAAGTCGAAAACAACGTACTCTTGTTCTAAAAGTTCTTTATCATTTGGACGTAAAACAATATCGACTTGGTCGTTAATCATCAAAAGCTCTGTACCATAAAGGACTTTAAACGGTTCTTCTCCCTCTTTTAAATTCTTATTGTGCTCTTTGACCAAATTGTATACATGTGGAAACGCTTGGGCACCATTATGGTCGGTAATGGCAATACCACGATGTCCCCATTGTATCGCTTGTTTCACCAGTTTTACTTCATCTGCGACACCATCCATTTGACTCATCATGGTATGTGCATGGAGTTCAGCTCGTTTTTGGGAAGCTGTGTCTTGAACAGTATCCTTTTTTTTCTCAATTGGCATAATATCTCTTGCATTCAACACCAATTCTTTGGCGAACGTATCGTTTTTGGTATATCCTCTAATGCGAAACCAATTTCCTGTTTTTAATGCTTTACTCAGTCTTGCATACTCCTCTTGGTCCCGAACAAACACTTTACAGAAGATACTGTCTGTATAGTCTGTAATTTTCAAGGTAATAATTCGAAATTCAGATTTGGTGGATTCAAAATAATCTACACCAAAGACATAACCATCAACAACAATATGGTCATCTTCGCCTTGTAAACTAGAAATTGGAAAAGGATTTTGGTCAATCTTACTTCCCAATACACAGCCCTCTTCGGTCCCTTGTTTTCTTCGTCTTGGATAGTTTGTCTTGGGTGAAGTGGCTTCTGTTTTAGGAAGGGCTTCTTTCTTTTTTAAGACTTCTTCTGTGATTTCTAAATCTTTTTGAATGGCTTCTTGTACTTCTTGTTCTTCATGTTGAATGACAATTGGAATCTCCTCATGATACCCAAAGGAACGATAATATTCTTCAATTTCTGCTTTCATCGTTTCTAAGCGCAACGCTTCTACTTTATTACAAGCAATCAGGCAAAGAAGTCCATCTTTTTCTTGTAAAGCATTGGCATATCTTTCTTTTAAGGCGACTTCGGAAAGACATTCTAAAACTTGAGGAAAGCCCTCTATCAATGGTGTCAAGTTCTGAGCGTCCACTTCATAACAAAGGGTCACTTCTTGTTCGGTCAACTGATGCTTTTTTTGTTCTAATAAAAAGTACACTTCAATGGGTAAATAGGCTTTTAAAGTAAGGAACACAATCCATTCTTTCTGTGTCCGATTGACAACAATTTTCTTGAGTGTTGCCGTTTCAAAAAGAGGATAATACTCCTCTTCTAATCCGATTTTTTCGAGAAAAATTTTTAACTTACTGTCCATACAACCACTTCCTGCTTATTGAATTTCTAATCGACTAATTTTAATAATTTTCTTTTGATTCCGTATACAAAAATCAATAAAGGTATATAAATCTACATGAGCTAAATCCTTTTCAAATGTGTAAAAATCTAAATCAAAGGCAATTTTATCCCGCATCATATAGTTTAAGCAATCTTCTTTGCTTGCTCCTAAATACATTAAAAAATAAGGGTAAATCTGCTTTTTTAAGAAAGAAAGAGCTGGGTCCCCTCTTAAATATTGACTTGTTCCAGCAAGTCTTGTGTAAAGTTCATTGTCAATCACTAATTCAATGATGCCATCGACAATTTCATGACATTCCACGTGATAATTCTGTAGTTCTTTTTTTAAAATACTCGATAAAATATCGACTAAAACTTCTAAAGAAGACGCATTTTTATTCTTTTTTCCCCATGTAATTGTGTTGACTTTTTTCCCCTTTACTGTTTCCATGCCAACGACATCTAATCTTGGATGAACGACAAGGACATGATAGAGTTTTACATCAACTCTTAATAGTTCTTTTAAAAGGGCTTGAATGGTCTTTTTATGTTGGTCCCATGTTTGCATTAAAGAAAGGCGAAATTCCTCTGTTTCCTCATACAATTTTTTATAAAAGTCGGTCTTTTTTAACATGTCATCGATGGTATCATCGGGTGGAATATAATTTTTAGGGTCTTTCAACAGATTCATCTGTTCTTGATACATTTCTTGATAACAATTGCGATAGTTTTTCCACAATTTCTGTTTAAATGCATGAATTTCAGGGTTCACGGATGCCTGAAATAATAAATTCCAAATAAGAACATAATCATTTAACACAAACTTGACATTCATACTTCTCCCCTGCCTTTACTGCTACTATTAATATATCATAATCTGTTTTTAAAGGACAAGAAAAAAGCTTCTATTTTTTAGAAACTTTGGATAATAAAATAAGAGCCAACAACAACGACAATGAGTAGAATGATTAGAAAGAATAATTTTAAAATCAGCATGCCTCTTGATTCTTTCATTTCTTCATCGATTTCGTTGTCAATATCAAAATCTTTTTCAGATAAATCCATCGACCTTGTATAGAAAGAATTGTCTAATCCTTGGTCAGCTAGCTTTTTATCGGCGATGGTTGTAAATGGGTCTTTTTTCTTTTCTTCTCGTGGAGTATTTTGAGGAACAGGCGCTTCTATTTTATCTTGTAAAGAAGTGGCCATTAAGTCTGCTAAAAGTCCACCTTCTTGAGCGGCATCAATGTCTTTTCTTAATTCATGAGAAGTGATGGTATCAATGAGTTCTTGTAATTCTTCTTGTTCGCTTTCTTCAAAGATTTTCTTTCGATTTTTAATTGCGTTTACTTCTTTTTCGTCCATGGTTGCTGCAATATTATTTTCATTTTTTAGCTTTCGTTTCTTTTCACGTTCATCAATTAATGTTCTTTCTTTTTTGGCTTGTTCTAAGACGCTATTAATATCATAAACTTTTGCTTCATCATTTTCATATAGCGCATTTAATTCTTTGAGTTCTTTTTTGGCTGCAGGCAGATTTTCCTCTTCAAAAAAATCCTCATATTCTTTCATTTGTTGATAGCCCTCACGCGTTTTATAATTTTTTTGAACTGCTTGTAATTCTACTGCAGGTATCTCTGTTGTAAAAGAGGTATATTTCATTGTTTTTCCAAGGTCTTGATAAAGTTCTTCATTTCTTGACGTTCGACTTCTTGAGGGTGTATGGTAATCAGCTTCTGTTTCATGATACCGGTCCATTCTACTTTTCACTCTATCGCCTCCTATTCTTTACACTTATCATAGCATACAATATCATTTTTGGCAAAAGAAAACGATGGAGTGTACAAAAACATTTTTTGACAAGAATGGTTTCTTTTCATTGTCAAAGAGAAGAAAGACTTGTTATAATGATAAAAGAAAGGAAGTTAATATGAAAGTTAAAGTGAATCAAGATGCTTGCATTGGATGTGGAGCATGTACAGCTATTGCAGAGGAAGTTTTTGAACTCAATGATGAAGGACTTTCTCATGCAAAAGTAGAAGAAGTAAGTGAAGAAAATCAAGAAAAAGTAAAAGAAGCAGCTGACTCTTGTCCAACTTCAGCAATTGAAGTAAGCGAAGAAGAGTAACTACTTCTTTTTATTTTGCAGTGAGGACTTGGCGGAA